>JBDTCS010000092.1:0-7969 GCA_039923455.1 Kapaibacterium sp. (SeqCode)
CGTCGGCATTGATAACTTGGAAAAGATAGGAAAGGCATTGAAGATACCCCCTCATATTCTTGTTGATCCCAATTATATCGAGTCTAATTCGTAGCTACACCGGAAAGACCCTCGAAGTCTCAAAAGGATACGTGCAGGCAAGGGTACTAATTTCTCCCTAAAAAAGTCGAGAATATGGCACAATAGTTGTGGTGCCTCACTAATCAATTATAATATAGTTCGAACATTCTGAGACGGTGCATAAACGGATGCGCCAATGGAGTACTCAAGCAATAGTTTGCTTTGTTTTGTACATGTTCCTTGCCACTCGCTGAAAAGCACAATTGGTTACAATATTTTGACGATGGTACCAATTTATGCCCTACTCAAGCAGCAAACGTACGGAAAAATTTATGAAATGATACCGTATCTCTTATTGATGGATAAGGCGGTCGAATAACCAATTCTCAGTCGCTCGATACAACCACCCTTTGCATTTCCCAAAGCCGTACCTAGCTCTCCAACAGAACTAATCGGGTATATTTGCATCAGATAGCAGGGACTACAAATCTATTCGGCAACGCATCTTGCCGTAAACATACGATTATACTAAATATTTATGTCAGGTTTTAGCACGAAGGCAATTCATGTTGGTCAAGAGCCCGAAGAAATTACGGGCGCAGTCACGGTTCCGCTTTTTCAAACTTCTACGTACGCGCAAGAAGAGCTCGGCGCACATCCGAAATATGATTACGGACGCACGATCAATCCAACACGCGTTGCACTCGAAGAAAATCTTGCTGCTCTGGAAAATGGCAAGTATGGATTTTCTTTTTCGAGCGGCATGTCGGCGATTGCGGCGGCACTTTCGTTTGTGAAGCCGGGCGAACATGTGATTGCAGGGAGCGATATGTATGGAGGCTCGTATAGGTATTTTTCGAAAATTCTTGCGCCGCTTGGTATTGAGTTCTCTTATGTCGATATGCGCTCGGTCGATAATATTCACGGCGCGATCAAGAGCAATACGCGAATGATCTACTGCGAGACTCCGACGAATCCGATGATGAACCTCACCGATCTGCGTGAAGTATCGGATGTCGCGAAAAGTCATAAGCTTATGACTGTCGTGGATAATACGTTCATGTCACCATATTTTCAGAATCCGCTTGATCTCGGAATCGATATCGTCTTGCACTCCGTCACAAAATATATCGGCGGACATTCCGATCTGATCGGCGGTGCGGTGATAGCGGTGAGCGCAGAACATGCCGAGCATCTGAAGTTTTATCAAAATTCGGTCGGTGCCGTTCCAGCGCCATTCGATTGCTGGTTGCTGTTGCGAAGCGTGAAGACGCTTGCGATTCGAATGGAGCGACATGCATTTAACGCGCAACAGATTGCCGAGCATCTCGAGAAGAGTAAAAAAATCGCAAAAGTATTTTATCCGGGACTTCCTTCGCATCCGCAACATGCTATCGCAAAAAAGCAAATGCGTGGTTTTGGTGGAATGATCTCGGTTGAGACCGGAAGTCTTGCAAACGCAAAAAGCTTCACGAAGGCGCTGAAGTTATTCACGCTCGCCGAAAGTTTGGGCGGTGTCGAATCGCTTGTGTGTTATCCGATTCTCATGACGCATGCCTCTGTGCCAGCTGAACGCCGTGCCGAGCTTGGCATCACCGAAGGATTGATTCGGCTCAGTGTCGGAATCGAAGATTACAAAGATCTTCTGCACGATATCGAGAACGGACTCGCAGCAATAGCTTAAGAAGTATGATGCGAAGTCGTGCGTACATCTTTGTGTTGTTGGTGGTGGGCAGCTTCGGTTGTAAGTCGAAGGAATCGCTTACACCCGATGATGCGCGATATATCCGCACAACGCTCGCACTCATGCGCACGAAACAGAGTGCTCCGGTGAATGCTGATACGACACTTGTAAAGCATCGTACCGATTCTGTCTTCGCGGCAATGAAAACTTCGAGCGATAAATATGTCGCCTACGCCAAGACGCTCGGCGAACATCCCGATCGTGCAATGTCGCTCTATGATGCGATCAGGGATTCGTTAGGAATCAAGCAATAATACGAGGTTAACCCGTTTGGCTAGTTTAGGTCTGGATTACACCAGGATTAAACTGCGGCACTGTTGGTACATGACTCGCCATTTCGATACCCGTTGAGATGATGCTGCGTGTTTGACGAGGATCAATAATTCCGTCGGTCCATAGTCGCGCTGCGCCATATAGCGGTGTCGTTTGCTCGGTGTAGTTTGCTTGGATTTCGTCGAGCATTTGTTTTTGCTTCTCGGGCGTTATTACTTCCGAAGTTTTTTTCAGACTCGCAATGCGAATCGAGAGCATCGTCTTCGAAGCTTGTGCACCACCCATCACAGCAAGATTCGCAGTCGGCCAACTGAATATCAATCGCGGATCGTAGGCCTTTCCGCACATCGCATAATTTCCCGCTCCATAGGAGTTACCCATGATGAATGTGAATTTCGGCACAACCGAATTCGCCACAGCGTTCACCATCTTCGCGCCATCTTTGATGATGCCCCCGTGCTCACTGCGAGAGCCGACCATAAAGCCTGCCACATCCTGCAAAAAGACGAGCGGTATTTGCTTCTGATTACAATTCATTATGAAGCGAGCACCTTTATCCGCAGAGTCGGAGTAGATCACACCACCAACCTGCATCTCCCCTTGTGCATTTTTGACGACCGAACGTTGATTTGCAACAATCCCAACTGCCCATCCATCGATGCGAGCATACGCGGTGATGATCGTCTTGCCATAGTCCGCTTTGTATTCGTCGATCTCGGAATTGTCCACCAGTCGCGCAATGATTTCATGCGTGTCATAGGGTTTCGCACGATCAGATGGAATGATTGCGAGTAAATCGTCTTCAGGAAATTTCGGAGCTACCGGTGCGATACGATCGAAATGTCGGAAGGTCCCTTTCCCGATCTTCGAAACGATCGAGCGAACCGTCTCGAGGCAGACATCGTCGTTGGGCATTTTGTAATCGGTCACACCGGCGATTTCGGTGGTCACACGTGCACCGCCGAGCGATTCGTTGTCGATCCGCTCACCGATCGCGGCTTCAACGAGCGCACTTCCAGCGAGGAATACGTGTCCGGTGCCTTCCACGATGAGCGCCTCGTCAGACATAATCGGCAGATATGCTCCACCGGCAACACACGGCCCCATGATCGCAGCGATCTGAACGATACCCATCGAAGACATCACCGCGTTGTTGCGAAATATTCTGCCGAAATGCTCTTTGTCCGGGAAAATCTCGTCTTGCATGGGTAGATAGACGCCAGCGCTATCGACGAGATAAATAATCGGGAGATGATTCTCGATGGATATTTCTTGGGCACGCAAATTCTTTTTGCATGTCATCGGAAACCACGCACCGGCCTTGACGGTCGCGTCATTGGCGACAATGATAACGAGCTTTCCGCTAACACGGGCTAGGCCGACGACAACTCCCGCCGAAGGTGCACCACCCTCTTTGGCGTACATTTCGTGCGCAGCGAAGAGCCCGATCTCGATAAACTCCGAGCCCGGATCAATTAACTTTTCGATTCGCTCTCGTGCGGTGAGTTTACCTTTTTCGTGCTGCTTCTCAATGTTCTTTTTTCCGCCGCCGAGCTTGACTTGCTCGGCCAGCGCCTCGATCTTTCGAAGCGAGTTCTTGATCTGATCTACCTGAGTTTGGTACGAAAGTGCGTTCGGGTCGAGCGGTTTTCCTATAGATGCCATGCAAGAGTTTTGGTATAAATCTGTGCAAATCTACGAGTTTTGTGGTAGGTTCAACTCGGAATTAGAAGTTGCGTGTATAGAATCGGTGGAACACGATCTCGTGGATTCTGCACTCCTGCACCCGCAGACAATTTTCCACTAATAGTGGGCACTATGCACACTTGCCCGAAAAGGGATTTGGGATTATCCACTTTCTACGAAAAAGATGATTTCGGTGTGATCAAATTGGACTGAAACTGTGTCCTGTGATGATATAGAGGATGTTGGGCAACTATGGCATGATTCTGGTGTTTAACTAAAAGGCGTTCTCAATTATGGTCGAGGGTTGCGTAATTTCCAAGCTGTTTAGCACATTGTCATTATGAACATTGGTGGGAAGCATTCAAACTTGATTCGTGCGAGCATTCTTCTCGCACTTTTTGTCTTGCCGTTTACCAAGACTGTCACTGTGCTTGCCCAGGAGCATAAATCCTCTGGCGTCACGCCTCTTAGCACAGCAGAAGAATTCGAAGAAAACAAGGCTGCCGGTCGTGAGCAATACTTTCTCGATATCTTGCAATCCGGCTCGGAAAAAGATTTGCAAAAGGCGTATTTGAAGGGACTGGCAGAATTTAGAGGCATGGATAATAGCGCAGCCTTTAAGCAGCAGATAGGCGCTGCATGGCAGCCTCTCAGCGGCTCTCAGGATCTTCACGTAAGCGGCCGTGCATCGAGCATTGCCTTTGATCCAAACAACGGCAATATCCTTTACCTGTGTTCGCCTCAAGGCGGTCTGTGGAAGTCTTCGAACAAAGGCTCCTCTTGGGTATCGCTCAGCGACAATTGGCCGATCCTCGCAATGGGCGCTGTCGCGGTCGATCCGAATAATTCAAAGATTATCTACGCCGGCACTGGCGATATCGATGCTGTCGGTGGTGGAGTTGTTGTTGTCGGTGGCGTCGGAATTCTGAAATCATCGGATGGCGGTTTGAACTGGACCTCTATTGCATCAATCGCCAACGTGGGCAACTACACTAAGCAGGTGATCGTCGATAAGAACAACAGTCAAAGTATTTTTCATACCGGTGCGAATGGATTGACACATTCTTCTGACGGTGGTGCGACTTGGCAAAGACTTGTTAATGTCGGTGGCTTAACGACGATGGCGATGGACCCGACGAACAGCGACAATCTACTTCTCGGCGGTGCCGGCAAACTTCGTCATTCAACCGATGGCGGTGCAACATGGGTGGTCGTTGGTGCGAACCTTACCAGCTTTGGCAGGGCAACAGTAGCTATCGCCGCGAGTAATCCGCAACGGATGTATGCAAGTCTTGCACTGAGCAATGGTAACACCGGCGTTGCGCGTTCGAATGACGGAGGAGTCACTTGGACGCTGGTATACAACGCCGACCAAAACTCCGGATATCTTGGACAGCAAGGGTGGTACGCGAACGCATTCGTAGTTAGCCCGACAAATCCGGATATCGTGCTTGGTGGTGGATTAGATGTTTGGCGCTCAAATAATGGCGGTACTTCGTTCATTAAAAAAAGCGAGTGGACCACAGAGAGCGGTGCTAGTAATTATACACACGCGGACGTGCACGAACTCGTCTATGGTCCGGATGGGCTTTATTGTCTTTCGGACGGTGGTGTGTTCCGGTCCGGAACAACCGGTGATAGTTGGACGCAAGATCTGAACAAAGGTCTCTCGCTCTTGCAATTCATGGGTGTCGATTCCGATCCTGACATGACCTTCGTAATTGGTGGTGCGCAGGATAACGGTGTGAACCGCGCGAAGATTGGTGCGACAAATTACAACCAAGTCCTCGGTGGTGATGGTGGCCGAACATACGTTTCACAGTCCGATGGTGGTATGTATGTCTACTCTACTTACATTCAGGCTGATCTCGAAAAATCGAACGATGGCGGCACTTCGTGGGAATTTGGTTCGACAGGAACACACAACATCATTACGAACAGCTCTTTGCTCTCTGAGAATTTGCCATTTTACATGAATTATGCTGTGAGTGAGGCGGATCCAAATTTCGTAGCAATCGCGGGGAGCAACCGGGTTTATTACTCGAACGTTGGAGGTGAAGATGGCTTTCTTCCGATCTCAAAGTCAGGCCAGATATCCTCTGGACCGATCGCTGTGCATATTGCCAAGAGTGATCCAACATACATCTATGCCTCGAGCCACAGCGGATACGTCTTCATGAGTTCGGACGAGGGTACGACCTGGAAGAAATCGACAACAAATATCGGCTCTGCATTTGCGATGACGACAGATATTCAAAATCCGGGACATGTCTACGCCTGTATTTCCGGTTTCGGCGGTAACATCAAGCATTTTTGGGTGAGCACAGATTATGGTTTGACGTGGTCCAGTCCGGCGACAAATTTGCCGGATCTTAGCTGCACCGCTATCGCGACAGACTCACGTGGTGATATTTTCATTGGTACAAATCTTGGCGTCATGGGTTCGAACGACAATGGTGTCACGTGGATTGGACTGAAGAACGGTATGCCGCTCGTCACAATCAATTCACTGCAGGTTCGTGGGCATGATAAGTATTTGTTGGCTGGGACATTCGGTCGCGGTGCATTTCGCCTCGATCTAACGGACTTCCCGACCCTTACCGGCGTGCATACACAGGCATCAGCGCTCGCTCTGGACGCGCCAACACTGGATAACATTCATCCGAATCCGATCGACCTCACGGCATCACATTCGGCGAAGACATCTTTCTCGATTCCAAGTGAAGGTGCAGTTCGACTTTCGATCTATGATATGCTCGGCAAAGAACAACGAGTCGTTCTCAATGAGTATCTTACTCGCGGACGTTATGATCGCGTGATCGATCTGGGCAATCTTTCGAATGGCGAATTTTTCTATGTCTTGACTGCTTCGGGACGTACTGTATCGCAGAAGATCATCGTCACACGTTAAGCGACAAAGTTTCGAAGCGCCTCTTATGCGAGGCGCTTCGCCTTGGGCTCCTTCCCTCTTCCAAGCGAACTGCAAGCACCTTCCAAATGTTTTCACGACGATAATTTTTACAAAATCTATGGATACTTTTAACGCAAACGCGTCACAATATTCCTTCACACCACAGGCCATCGAACGAGCCGGCGAAGCACGACTTACCTACATCCGCAAAGTCTACGCATACTTTGGTTTGGGTATAGTAGGCGGAATTGCCGGTGCGCTGATCTCGATGAACACGAGTCTCGTATTCTTCGTCGGAAATTCTCCGATGATCGGATTTCTCGTATTGATCGGTATGTCTATCTTTGCGGCCAAATCTTCGACGCATCCCACCCGAGCTGTGCCGACGCTTGTTGCATTCACGTTTGTTTCCGGTGTGATCTTCTCGCCGACGTTTTATGCAATCAGTCATCATTACATTCCCGGCACGGGAGTCGAGACGATTTATGATGCACTCTTCATGACGTCACTCGTCTTTGGTGCACTCACTGCGTACGTGTTCATCACGAAGAAAGATTTTAGCTACATGGGCGCATCGCTCATGATCGGGCTATTTCTTGTGATCGGCGTATCGGTTGTGAATTTATTCATTCAGTCATCGAACATGAGTATCGCTGTTGCGGCGGTCACAGTGGTTTTGTTCTCGGGATTTATTTTGTTCGATACGTCTCGCATTCTGAAGAACGCAAACACGATTCCGCCCACGCTTGGCGCACTGAATCTCTATCTTGATTTTCTGAATCTGTTCATGGCGCTCTTGCAATTGCTTACGGGCGGTAGAAGACGCTAAGAGCAAATCACGTATTTCCGCCATCACTCACCACTCGGAACATAGCTTCTCAGCATGAGCGATCTGAAAAATATTCTTCTACATCGCGACGGTTTTGTTGCAACCGTTCAACTCAACAGACCGACAGTGCTCAACGCACTCAATCTTGAGCTGATGGTTGAACTCGTCGAGACGCTCGAGTCGCTCGACAAAGACGACACCGTTCGCGTGATCATACTCACGGGCAACGAGAAGGCATTCGCGGCCGGTGCAGATATCAAAGAAATGGCTGACGCGACGACGATCGATATGCTTGTTCGAGATCAGTTTTCACGCTGGGATCGGATTCGAAAGATCAAGAAGCCGATCATCGCTGCTGTCTCAGGTTTTGCGCTCGGCGGTGGTTGCGAACTCATGATGCACGCAGATATTATTATCGCAAGTGAGACTGCTCGTATCGGACAACCGGAAATTCTGATCGGTGTTA
>JBDTCS010000093.1:0-5203 GCA_039923455.1 Kapaibacterium sp. (SeqCode)
ATAGCGTGTTTGCTCGCGGTATGAAAGAGTACTATTACGATTGGCGGTTAAAGCATCCGCATCTTATCGACTTTCAAAAAGTGATGGAGCGTGTATCGGGGACTGATCTCGATTGGTTCTTCGATGAGTGGTTTCGCACAACGCGTACGCTTGACTATGAAGCGAAAGGTGTTTCAACGAGAGATCGTGGTGACGGCACCTTCACAACAGAGATTTGCGCTCGCAATAATGATCTTGCTGTGATGCCACTCGATCTGACGTTGCACTATGATGATGGTACGACCGGCAACGCGACCATACCGCTTGCAACAAATCACGGCGGTGGTTATAAAAAGCCTGAAGCAGGTAGATTGTTTTTTCCGGGTTGGGATTGGGTGAATCCAAAATATTGTGATTCGATCGTCACGCAGAAGCGAGTGTCATGGTTTGAGATTGATACATCGCTGCGATTGCAAGATTTGAATCGCTCGAATAATGACGGTCACGGTTGGACATCTTTTCATTTCCCGCGTGGGTATTGGGCGCTCTGGCAACAGTTGTTTCAGAATCCCCCGATGGATGGATATTATGCGGTCGTTCGTCCGATCGTGAAGTATGATGCGCTATCAGGATTGAATTTGGGTATTGGTATCAAGCACGGATTCAATTTGCTTGGCTCCGGAGATTTCAAACTCATTGGCAAGACTGCTCCGAAGCGTATCGAAGAGGATGGTACGAGCGCATCTCCGCTATGGTATGATTACATTGACGGCGAAATGAAGGGTACGCTTCCGATGCGGTGGTTCGAGCGATTGACAAATTTTAGTTACGTGGTGGAGAAGTCGGACGGGATTTCCACTGTTTCGCTTGCGATCACAAAAACCATTCGTCCGATCTATCTTACGCTCGGAGCCGAGCACACCGTTGGAATATTCTTTGAAGGTCAAGATCGGCTCAACTATGCCTATCCGTATTATCACGGTGCATGGTCGAACGGTAAAACGCGTGTTGCAGGTTTGCGATATACTTTTGTAAGCGAAGGTGGACACACAAGAGCGGATGCTTTCATGGAGAGCTCCGTTTGGAATTCTGATCAGACATTTGGTCGTATGCGAGGGAAGATAAGCACGTTCGTGCCAGTCGCAGAAGATGTGAGCTTCTCGTTTCGTTTGGTTGGTGGCACAGTCTCCGGAGACGTTCCGCTGCAACGACTTTGGAATCTCGGAATGGCGAATAGTTACGAAGAGCAGTCGAATGATTTCTGGCGAACTGTTACCAATATCGATTCCGGAATGGATCGCAAGGCGCATCTTGCATTAGAGGGTGGTGCAGGCGTTCGTGGTTATGCGCTCGCAGCGGTGGACACTTCCGCCGCTTCACAAAATGCATTTGCTCAAACAACTGGCCAACACATGCTCGGTTTTAGCACGGATATTGCGTTGCCGAATCCGCTTGCATCGCTTGGGAGTTTTGCTTCATCTTTTTCCTTGGGTGCGTTCTTCGATGCAGGATGGACGGGCAACGGCAATGCGGACTTGCTCAACGATCTGAAGACAAGACTTCGCACGGACGCAGGAGTGTCGATCAAGATCGCGATTCTCTCGTGGCTTCCGCATCAACTCGAAGGTGTGGCAGAGGAATATGCGAAGATCCCTGTTCTGAGCGTCACGTTTCCGCTCTATCTGAATCATCCGCTCGATGATTCAAAGCCGATCGCGTTTCGTTGGCAGATTGGACTCGGTACAACTTTTTGACATTACGCAGTTGACGAATTAGGATTGATGCATGCTACGAATGAGAGACCACTGAGAATTGGTGTCGTTGGTGTTGGACACCTCGGCAAGATTCACGCCCGACTTTGGAAAGAAGTCGAAGGCGCGGAATTGATCGGTGTGTTTGATGAAGTGGCCGAGAGCAGAGACGCTATCGCGAAAGAGTACGACGTGCTCGCATTCGAAGCGCTCGAAGATATTCTCGATTCGGTGGACGCTATCTCGGTCGTCACGCCAACGTTTGCGCATCATGCTGTCGCCAAAGTTGCAATCGCACGAGGGATTCATGTATTGATCGAGAAACCGATCACGACGACACTGGAAGAAGCGGAAGAGCTTTTGTCGCTTGCGATTACGCACAACGTGAAGATTCAAGTTGGTCACGTTGAGCGATTCAATCCGGCGCTACTTGTCGTCGAGCCCTATCTGAAGAATCCACGTTTCTTTGAATCGCATAGACTTGCGCAATTCACTCCTCGAGGTACCGATGTGCCGGTTGTGCTCGATCTGATGGTGCATGATATTGATGTGATACTCTCGCTCGTGAAGTCACCGGTTGTGCATATTGATGCGTCCGGGATTGCGGTAGTTTCAGAGCAAGTTGATATTGCGAATGCGCGAATCAAGTTTGAGAATGGCGCGATCGCGAATGTGACTTCGAGCCGTATCTCGCAGAATCCGATGCGAAAGCTTCGCATCTTCGAACGGGATGCATATCTTTCGATCGACTTTGCTACTAAGAGCGCAGAAGTATTCCGATTGCTCGACGAAGAAGCTGCAAAAGCAGTTACAACTCCGATGATGCGACTCGGACAAATCGAGAATGCTGAGAAGCCACGGTCTATTGTTTATGAGCGACCCGTTGTAAAAGATTTGAATCCGCTCAAGCACGAGTTGGAGCTTTTTCTTCATGCGATCCGCACGGATACGGAGCCTATTGTCTCGGGCATCGATGGTATGCGCGCACTCAAAGTTGCGAATGAGATCATGGTCTCGATCGCTTCACAAACTATTTAGCTAGCTGTCGATGGCATCGTTTACCGGTGTTGCGTTAGGTCTATTCTCGGTGCTGCTCTTCGGATTGCGGCATGGTGTGGATTATGATCACATCGCAGCGATCACCGATATTACCAGTGCGAACGTCACGCCAAGGCGAGCGATGATATTGGGCTTGCTCTATGCGCTGGGGCATGGATTTGTTGTTGCGGTGTTGGGCGTCTTGGCAGTGATGTTCAAAGAGTATTTGCCGGAGGGTGTCGATCGCATTATGGAGCGATTCGTTGGTGCAACGCTGATCATTCTGGGCGTGTATGTTTTTGTTTCGCTTTTTTCCGCGCGTGATGACAGCGAAGTCCGAATTCAAAGCAGATTGGTCTTGCTTGCGAATTTAGTGTATAGAACTTTTCGTATACTTCGAGAGAAACTTACCGGCGAACCTCGCGGTGCGAGAAAACTTTTCGAAAATGGTTACGGACCGAAGAGTACATTCGTGATCGGTATGATCCATGGCGTTGGTGCGGAGACTCCAACACAGTTGGGATTGTTTTTATTTGCGGCTGGAGTTGGTGGGCGACTAATTGGTATCGCGGGTGTATTTATTTTTGTGCTGGGTGTGCTTGTTACAAATACGTTGATGTGTGCTGCCTCTGTAGGATTATTCCGAGTCAGCTTTCAGAGGCGGAATATTTACCGAGGCATCGCCGGCGTGACCGCTGTTTATAGTTTGGTCGTCGGCATCCTCTTTCTCTTCGGCGGTGCAGATCTTTTGCCACCGATCTAAGGCAAAAAAAAGACCGCACCACTTTGCAATAGTGCGATCAAATTCTCTTCCTGATATTCTTAGGCTTCGATGCCTAATCCAACCAAGCGTCTAAGTCTGCGGACTTCACCAGGTGTGAGTGGTCTCGCTTCACCACGACCCATGCCGGAGTGTGTGATTCCAGCGAAGTTCACGCGGTCAAGTTTCTCGACCGAATATCCAAACGACTCAAAGATTCTTCGAACCTCGCGATTCTTACCTTCTTTGATCTTAAGTAGAATATCTTTCGGATCCTTCTCTGCCACTGCGGCTTCGCAAGGCCCAGTGATTTCTCCATCGCCGATATCAACGCCACCTTTTGTGATCGCGAGAATATCTTGCTTACTCACGGGCTTATCGAGCGAAATGTGATACTCACGTTCGATCTCGTAACTCGGATGTGTGAGCCTGTTGGTCAACTCACCATCGTTCGTCAATAGAAGCACTCCGGTAGTGTTGCGATCGAGACGGCCAACAGGGTAGAGGCGCTCGTGCGTTTGCACAAGATCCATCACGGTTTTGCGATCTTTCTCATCACTCGTCGTCGTGATCGTATCCTTCGGCTTATTCAGAAGAATGTAAGTCTGTCGTGATTTAAGCGAGACAGTCTTGCCATCAACCGTTACTTGATCTTCGTAAGGTTTAACCTGTACTCCAAGCGTTGTTACAGCTTTGCCGTTGATCTTGATCTGACCGGCTGCGATCATCTCATCGGCTTTACGTCGTGAGGTCACACCGGCCGAAGAGAGAAATCGATTGAGACGCATCGTCTCGATCGGCATACCTTCAGTAGGTGTGTGGCTCGCAACAGTCGCGGTCTTTTTCGGCGCGCTCTTAAGTTTGGTTGGCTCGCCACGCTTGCGCATCATCGGCTTGCTATCGACTTCCTTGCGTTCACGCTTTGCTGGAAGTGCACGCTTCGTGCGACTTGTTGCGTCATCTTCGGTTGCGCTTGTTGCACGCTTGAGCACCGGCATCTCCGAGGAGCCAGCGCGGAATGTCGTACGAGCAGGAGCTGCGCTTCCTGGTTTCGCACCAAATGCCGGACGACGAGTAGCACCATCGCGCGAGCCACGGTCGGCACCAGGGGCACTGCGGCGTGGAGCGGATCTTGGAGAGTCACCGTCAGAAAAAGATCTGCGTGCAGGGCGGACGGTGCCCTCGGGCAGGTCACGCTTCAGGACTGGTTTCTCATGAACCTTGGAGACTCGGGCGATGACTTCTTCGCCCTCAGCGCCTTTTTTCTTTAGCGAGAGTGGTCCTGACGCACTTGATTCGCTGCTCCGCTCTGGTCGGGCTCCAAAGCCTCCAGAACGAGGTCTTGAATCAGGTCTGGAGTCACGTGAACCTCCGCGGTCCGATGATCCGAAACGTGGACGGTCCCCAAAACTTGGGCGATCACCGAAGCTCGGACGGTCGCCGAAACTACGACCGGCCGAAGCCGGTCTTCCACTTGACGGACGGCTGCTCGAAGGACGATCACGGTCGAAGCGAGGCTTTGCACCGAACGAAGGTCTATCATTCGAACGAGCACGATCGCCGAAACTAGGCTTATCTCCAAATCGCGGTTTATCTCCAAATCTTGGTTTATCCCCAAACTTCGGCTTGTCACCAAATCTCGGCTTGTCACCAAACTTGGGACGATCTCCAAAAG
>JBDTCS010000094.1:0-19980 GCA_039923455.1 Kapaibacterium sp. (SeqCode)
CGATCGTACAAATAAACTAAAGTGCAGATCTGGAAAATGGGAACACGCAAAAAAAAAATCGCGCGATTGGATTTGATTTGGCCATAGTGATTTGTTAGAACTGCAGAAGAGTTGAATGAGGGACCGACGGAGCAGAACCGGGTCGAGGACACGCAGAGTCGTCCTTCTTGCTCTTTAAACGAATAAACATCCTCCGATGTTTCAACCGGTGGAGAAATCGTGTGCTGACAAAGTAATGAAATAAGTTAGTTATAGATTAATGAGAGCCGCAACCTATCTTAGGACGGGCTGCGGCTCTCGTTGCTGGTATTCCACCTCGCATCCTCACGTTAGTGAGGCTGTTCGTTTTGGGCTATCTGCCCGGATGCGCCGTCTGAAGCGTAACAGCGCACCCGAATGTGTTGTGTGTGTGATCGCCCTCAAAGAACACTGAGGCAGTTCGAATTGTGGCCTTTCAACCTTGGGCTTCCATTTGGAATCCCGACAATCCGATTGTTCCTCCTACAGATTAAATTTTATAAAACGTTTGTCCCCATTGCACGCTTACTGAATGACGTCAGGATCAATGATACTGATGTAATTCGTTTGTGAACCCCAGTCGATATTTACTGTCGAGTTATTTGGAAGTATAACCGGTCCGGTCTGCCCATAATTTACGGTTTGCCCGTTGATAATGATCGCGGTAACCGATGAACTAACAGTAGCCGCGTAAGTTGCGGTGTTCTCTACATCCACAGTTGTAGATCCACCGGCATAGATTAGCGTCACGACCCCGATCGCCGATTGACTTGATCTGTTATCGATCGTACATACTTGTTCCACAACGGCCTCCGAAGAAGTGAGGTTAGCCGCATTGAAATTAGCGCGTACGGTTTTCGGATTAATTTTGTGAGCTTCCGATGTTGAACACCAAAGCGCCACTCCTAAAATGCAGATGCTGATGATTGTTTTCATAATGTGTTCTCCCCTATTTACTCTACAAAAATATCACTTTCAAAGCCCGGATTCAAGAACAGTTTTGATATAAAATGTAAACACGGTCTGGGGGGCCAGAGTTACGTATCTTTGCTGGCAGAAAATTTTGTTTGAGTCAATATTCCCACTTAGCAGCGCATAAATGTCCGAATTTGGCAGGCTTCGACAACTCGCAACTATTGTCCGTCAGCACTACCCGCGCCGGTCGCAGGTGGTAGCACCCGAGACAAAAAGCGATTTTCACTCCCAGGTCTATTCCACTTTGGTGGACCCACGTGTACTGAGTGTGAAGGATGTTTTTGAGCGAATAGAGGCAACCGACACGCAGCGATCCAGTTTTCATGTGACACAAAGTCAGTTGAAGGAGAAGCTTTTTAATATGCTTTTTCTGCTGGATCTTTCGGCTGCGAATTCTTCCAAGTACCGTCGAGCCATCTTCAATAATGCTCGTGCAGTTTTTATCGCCCAGACACTATCTCTTTTTGGTATGAGCGAACTTGCAGTTCGCACGGCCAAAAGTGGTTTGAAAGAAGCCGAGACGTTCGAGCTTACCTCGAACGCGATCCACTTTCTGAGAATACTCCGTTCGCACGCAACACAGGCCGGCAAGCGTGACGAGCACACAAAGCTTTCGACCGAGATCAAGCGTTACGTTGCGATCTATTCTGCCGAACTCGAAGGGCGCGACTTGTGGGAGGAACTTGCCGTTGAACTATCGGTCACAGGTTCCGCGAATGTATCGCTTGCGCTGCAAGCAAAAGCATCGAGCAAAAGGCTCACTGCGCTCTATAAAAGAAATCCTACATTTAACATTGGACTTTTGTATTACCGATTGACGGCCACGTGCCTTGAGATCCACGGTGAATTCCGAGCAGCGGCGACACTCTGTAGTCGTGCCAAAGAATTTCTCGATGGGTATCCGCAGTTTCGGAGCCCGTCGCTTTATGGGGAGTTTGCGATGAAGCGGCTCGATAGCTCGTTGCACTCCGGAGATTATGCCTCTGCATTGCAAGCTGCGGCGCAATGCCGGTCAATGTATTCCCAAGGCGATCCGAATTGGTTTGTCTATATGGAGTATGAGTTTTTGTTGCGCATGCATTTGCTCAGATTTGATGATGCCGCAAAAGCATTTGATGCCGTCCGCAACGATCCACGATTCGAAGGACTTGCCGAAAGCCGAGAGCATCGTTGGACACTCTTCGAATTTTATCTGGAATATGCACAAGGTAAATATTCCGATCGCGATTTTGCAATTCGTAGGCTTGCAGCCTTGCGTCGCTTCCGATCGGCATCCACAGCATATCTAAAAGATAAGACCGGATTTAATTTTTCGATACTCATCATTGAAATGTTGATTCTGCTTGAGAGCAAACAATACAAACTCGTTGAGGAGAGGGTAGACGCGATGGCGGTATATCGTCAGCGTTACATGAAGCAGATCCCGTCCGCGAGTATGTTCTTGTTATTCTTGATGGACGTGGCTCGCAAGCTCGATGCACCCACTCCAACTAAGAAGTCACCGGCAATAGAACGCAAGACAGAACCCACCATCAAATCCAGCTCAAGCTTAGAAGGTATGCAGATACTACCGTTTTCTTGGGTGAGAGCAAAAATTCTCCGAGGTCTCTCACCGGGGCGTTGAAATAAGGGCCTTGAAAGACCCGCGTAGCTAATTTGCGCAGAGAATACTTAGCAACAATGTAACATAACTATCTGAAAAGTAGAATAGGTGGCGCTTAGAATAATTCTGTGCATGAGTTGGAATTAATTTGCTCGTCTCCTCCTTTTTTAGTTGTCAGACGGTCATGCGCACTGAAAATCTTTATTAATTACGTGTCCACTGTGCACGCGATTTTTGCAGTGTGCTTCTTTCGTCTCTCGCTTGTAGGAGCGTCATAACGATCTTTTTTCGTCGGCGTCATCAGGCCTTCCGTACTTACCATTCCACGCAGCCCAATTAGAGGCGGTTCTCTTCGAACCAACTCTCCAATACTCGCGCGGCTATTGAGATTGTTACCGAAGCGATTTCGCGATCGGGCTCAATACTTCCGCTTGCGTACCCAACACAGCGCTTGCCGTCAGCGTTAACCGATCGTTCGTTGACCGCAACCGACATACTAATTCAAGAGGATCCGGCCGAAAGGCTCCAAAGAATATACTTCGATCGCAGTAAGGATGAGGGAGCACTCAGAGATCACAAATGATCTTGCACGGAGTGATCGACGCATTCCAATTTTGTCTATCGGCATTCGCTGTTTGTCTTGATGTTCTCGAGCAACATAGTGCTGATACAATAGTGTGAAGACCGCCTGCATTACGGCAGAAGTATTCGCGTAACGCGGCGTGTCATAGTGGAGTTTTATTATTCGTTGTTTTTTTATTGTTCGTTAGAGGGACAGACTATGCCTAAGTTACGCGTGATTGCATATTACATGCATGAACATGAGCGGTTGGTATCAATTCAAGCATTGGATAAACCGGGTTTCATGAAGCCGGAAGTCACGGAGAGTTTCGCCTTAGGGGAGATCGAGGAAACAGATATCCCCAAGTTAGAAGCGTCCGGTGTGATCGTACGGGTGCAGCCCGCACTGCAGCCCGCGACAGCCGAGATGCACGAGAATTCCGGGTCTATCTCTTCATCCCGCAAGGGAGGTTCACTGGTTCACCGAGCCTTCGAAGATGCTCTGCCGTCACCGGAAGATTATTATAACGTAAAACTCGCCGGTCCGGTGCTCGAATCGTGGCGAACAAAACTTGCGAATGCGGGAGTCCAATTGCTCGAAGCAATTGGCGACGGAGGTTATAAAGCGAAGCTTCGCACAGATCAAGTTCTGGTGCTTAGAGCTATGGATTGTGTTACGGATGTGAGTTGGATTGCTCCGAAAACCAGGATACTCAGCATTGCAGAAAAATTTGCCAAAGGTGATTCCCCTTCAGAAACAAGGCCTGCCTCCAAAGCTTCCTCTGACCAGTTAGGTCGTCCTGCTCCTAAAGATTCTCCGATGCACACGTTCGATCTCCGTCTCAACGATGCGAACGACTCCTCGAAGATCGTAAGTTGGTTGAACAATCGACATGTTTCTCTTGCGGGTGCGTCGGGTCGAAAAATCCGGTTTCATATACTGCATAGCTCTGGAGTGTTGGATGAGTTGTCGCGGATGCCAGAGGTCGATCGGATCGACGAGTATCACTTGCCCCGTCTGTTCAATGACTATACGAGACGCTTGCTTAACGTCGATGCGCCAAAGGGAGTGGGTAGCCAAAGTTATATATTGCAAGATGGTACCGATCAGATCGTCGCAGTCGCCGATACCGGTATCGATCACGACCATCCAGATTTTGAAGGACGTATCATCGGCAAAGTCGCTCGCGGCAGACATAACGACACGAGCGATCCACTTGGTCACGGCACACACGTTGCGGGTTCTGTGCTCGGCGATGGATCGGCTTCGAAAGGCGAGTTTAAGGGAATGGCTCCGAAGGCGAAGCTCTTTTTTCAATCATTGCTTGATCACGAGGGTACGCTCGGTGGCGTACCATTTGATCTGAAAGAACTCTTCGACGAAGCGTATCAAGCAGGTGCCCGCATTCATAATAACAGTTGGGGTTCGGATGCGCACTCAAGTTATACGATCACCAGCGAAGAGGTCGATGAATATGTTTGTGACCATAAGGATATGTTGGTGGTGATAGCTGCAGGAAACGCAGGATTGGAAGGAAGCCATCCGGAACTCGGAGAGCTTACTACTCGCGAACTGCGGTCGATCTGCTCTCCGGCCTCAAGTAAGAATGGGCTTACGGTTGGCGCATGTAGAAGCGATCGTCCGGATGGACCGATGGTGACGAAGACATGGAGCAGCGGTTGGCCGGAGGTATTTCCTTCGCAGACACTGCCGCCGGAATTGATCGCTGCGGATCCGGAGTCACTTGCAATCTTTACCAGTCGAGGGCCTACAGAGGATCGGCGGATCAAGCCGGATGTCGTTGCTCCGGGTACCGATATTCTTTCGACACGTGCGCGCACTGCTCCGATCTCGAATTATTGGGGACCGTATCCGTTGCAAGAAAATCCGAAGGATCCACACTACGCTTTTGATGGAGGTACCAGCATGGCGACTCCGATGGTGTCGGGTTGTGCTGCACTCGTAAGGCAATATTACGTGACGGAGTGCGCGCACAAAAAACCGAGCGCTGCATTGCTGAAGGCGACACTTGTCAACAGCACCGTTTGGCTGACCGGAGCGGATGCGACAACGAGCCCAGCCGGATTTCCGAATTATCGACAAGGACACGGACGCATCTCGATCAACAATGCAATTCCAAATCCTTCGAAGCCTGGAATGGAAATGCATTACGTCGATGATTGGGAGCATTATCAATTTAGAAAAACCGGTGAGCAAAAGCGCTACCAATTTGTTTTACCGGAAGGCACACCAGAACTCCGAGTCTGTCTGGCCTACACGGATGCACCTGCGCGGTCGTTGCAAAACAATCTCAATCTTGTCGTGCAGCATCTAAACAGTAAGAAAAAATTTCTTGGCAACGAAGAATTGCCAAATGCGGTGATGCTTCCGGATCCGGACAACAACCTGGAATCGGTGCGTATCAAAAACCCACCGGCCGGCACCTACTTCGTCCAAGTATTCGCCGCGAACCTGCTTAAGCCAGAACAAGATTTTGCGCTGGTCGTAACCGGCGTAGGTGTTCCAAAGCTCGTGGAGGTTTGAATGAGGTCAGGAATCGAATCGTCGTAACGGGCTCATTCGCCTGAGTTTGAAAAAATGGGGGTAAAAATTCAGACCTTTGGTTTGTCTTTTTGTCCCTTTGTTTTGTGTCCTTATAAAATCAGATCGTTCTCCCCGATTGTGTCTCGAGGGGGGGCTACTTCCGAAAACCACATATTCCACAGCTCATGAAGAGAATTCTCCGAATTTCCTTGATGCTTGTCGTGCTCTACGCGATAAGTGCAGGTTCAGTATTTGCGCAGCAGACCGGCGTAAAGATCACCGTCCGTTCGGCCTTTTTGCAGTTTCCGGCAACGCAAATGACGAAGACGGCGGTTCGCACTTTTACAGTGACGAACGCCTCCACCTCGCCGGCCTCCGCTACCATTCATCTTACAGCCCCAACCACAACAAGTTATTCGATCATCGGTACGGCCGATAGTGTGCTTGCGCCAAATGGCTCGTGGGTTGTGAGTGTGCTGTTTGCACCGCAAGCGATTGGTAGTCTGATCGATTCGATCTTTGTGCATCATGATGGTGATACTTCGCTTGCGAAGAATCCTATTCGCGTGATAATTTTCGGCACAGGCAAAGCAGCGCCTGGTGCTGCCGATACGAATCCGAAGATCACCGTTCAACCGGGTCAAGGAGGAGTTAATTTTGGCACGCTCGTCGTGACAAAAACGTTGACAAGATCGATCACGATATATAATGTCTCGGATACACAGCGCACACTTGTCGGGTTGGTCGATACGACCGATCCATCGTCGGCATTCAAGGTGCTTACCGGTGCTGGTGCGTTCGCAATTGATAGTGGTAAATCCGCGGTGGTGCAAATCAGCTTTACCCCAATGGTTGCGGGCACGTTCCGTGATTCCATTTATGTGCATAGCAACGCCGATACACTCGGAAGTCCGAACCGTTTGATCAAGATAATACTTACCGGTAAAGCGATTGCGTCTGACACTTTCCCGAAGGTGACGGTGCAACAGCGACAACTTACATTCCCGAAGGATACCGTCGGTATGATGATCCAACGGACGCTTGCGGTCGTGAATACTTCGGATTCGGCGCGTGTGCTGATAGTTAACTTCACACTTCCGAAGCCACCTTTCGCGGTGGACTCCGCGCTCGCGACGATGATCGATAGTGGCAAGGTGCACACAGTGCTCATCAAGTTTACACCGGTTGCTGCGGGAGTCTTTACGGACTCGCTCATCGTACTCACGAACGCGGTCGCTCCGAGCAATCGAATTGTCGTCACGCTTAACGGTACCGGTGTTGCTGCTGCGACGGGTGGTGTCCGTGTGATTCAACCTGAGCAACTTGCGTTTGATATACATCCGAATCCTATCGCGACTCTCACGGCGCTTAGCTTTGAACTCGCACAAAGTATCAATGGCAAGCTAACAATTTTCGATGCCCTCGGCAAGCAGCTATCGGTGCTCGCAAACGGTAAACTCTCGGCGGGTCAGCACACCTACAATTGGTCGGCTGACGGCCTGCCGAACGGTACCTACTTTGCGAGACTTCAACTCGAAGGTTTGGGAGTCAGCACTTCTCGAATCGTCGTCAGCCGATAGGAGATACTATTCAAAAGGGCAAGGACGAATACACTTCGTCTTTGCCCTTTTGAACGAATTTGGCTGCTTTCACGTCAATTTTACTTGTCTATAAGTGAACAATTGTGCACTTCCCATTCAGATTATCCACAAAAAATTTGCTTTTTCACAATTAATTGATTAGATTGCAATAGTAGTCGGCTTAGATTGATCTAATTCAAGAGTTGTGTCAACCGGCCATTTGCTGACCAAGGCGCGGAAAATTCGCTCCTTAAGAAATTAACCATCAAAATTTGTACCTCACATCAGGCGCGCTGAATCCAGAATCAGCCCTGATGAATAATCTATTTTTTTTAGTGATGAGGAATATTCGAATCCTATTCTCGATACCCGTTTACTTTATCGCACTTTGCCTTATCGCCGTTTGTGTTGCCTTTTTTGCAAATCCTGTTCGTAGCAATGCGCAAACAATTTCCTTCGAACGCGTCTATTCACAGATTGATGGTGACTCGACTGTGCTGACGCGTCGTGAGACATCGCGCATAGAAAGATTCTTAGGCAAAGTTTTTCCGACGCGTTCTATGCAGCGTGTAATGCACAAGCACGACAAGCCGGTTTTGCGTCGTGGAATATATGATGTGATATATCAATACGGCCAGCGTTATCTTGTTGCGGCGTTCATGGGGAGATGGGACGGCACGAATGATCGGACGCTGCCGATACATGTGCTCGCGATTTATCAATTAGGCGACGAAGGTCCGAATCAAGTTTGGCGCAGCCGTGCCTGGCAAGCCAACTATTATGGGATGAGTCTTAGTTCTGCGGAGATGGGAATGAAGTCGGTGCTCTTGTTCAAAGAAGGCGGCGTCGATGCTTCGGAATTTTCTATCGCAGGAGTTTTTACATTTACGAATGGAGAGAAAGGTCTTTACATTCACGATCTGACTCCGCAACTTCGCATGCTTCGTGTGCGTGCGAGTTTTCCGTTTCGTCCGCTATTTGCAAGGGATATTCTGCTTGAGCGCAACGAGTTCTCGATCAATACCTTGCAGCTAAGCGCCAGCGATGAAGAGTTTACGAATTATGCACTCTATCAGCCAACCACACATTGGCGGTATGATAAACGCACGGGTCGATTTCGGCTTTACAAAGAAAAGTCAAAAGGAGCAGTGCTAACTTCGACTACTTCCGATGCGGTCCCGCATTAGTTGCTCATCGCAGAACAGCATCGCTCACGAATAGCTTAGTCACGCCATTCGTGATCTTGATCGTGTACCTTGCTCCGTAGGGCATCGTCCATTGGCGTTGAATATGTCCGAACGGAAGATTCGTAATCACCGGAATCTTCAACTTGCCAAAATAATCTTGAAAGACTTCTTCAAGCGTTAGTGACGGCTTGCCTTTTTCGGCATCGCAATCGGAGAACTGCCCGAGCAAGATTGCACTCGCATTTTCGAACGCTCCCATCGCACGAAGCTGCGCAAAATATCTATCGATTCGGTACGGCCTCTCATCAACATCTTCAAAGGCGAGCATCGCATTCTTGAGCAAAGGCTGATATGGTGTACCACAAATGGATGAGAAGACGGTGAGGTTTCCACCGATCAATTTTCCGCTTGCGGATTTCGAAGTTGTGCGTTTGTTCAGAATTTTAGCTTCGCCTCGCTTCAACGGAAGTTCACCGAGCGGCTTCACGGAGGTAAGCGCTCGCCAAAAATTATCCTCGGCAAATTCATCAAAGCCATTCCAAATATCGACACCCGGCATTGGCCCCAAAAACGCAGAGCTAAACCCGATCTGCTTCCGAAGCCCTGCGAATAGGGCGGTTGCGTCCGAATAGCCGACGAGAATCTTCGGATTGCGACGAATGAGCTCATAATTAATTTCGGGTAAAAGACGTATCGAGCCATACCCGCCGCGAATGAAGAATATCGCTTTGACGTTCTTGTTGGCGAACGCGTCGTGCAGATCCCGCAGCCGAAGTGGATCGGGAGCAGCAAGATACCCGCGCGGCTCCATGACATGTTTGCCTATCGTGACGCGGTAGCCCAACGATTCAAAATAGAGCACAGCGTTTTCGATGCGCTCCACGGTAGCCGGTGCGCTTGAAGGCTCGATAAGCGAAATAAGGTCGCCGCGACGCAATGCTTGTGCTTTCATCTTTTTACCAAAATTTGTTGATCCCTTTGTCTGATCCTAAAGCGCC
The DNA here is from genome assembly GCA_039923455.1 of Kapaibacterium sp. (SeqCode). GTDB lineage: Bacteria > Bacteroidota > Ignavibacteria > Palsa-1295 > Palsa-1295 > JBDTCS01. The sequence goes on from JBDTCS010000094.1 coordinate 9,468, forward strand.
TTCAAATGAAACCGTCTTGCTATCGAATCTGACCGTTCGCACTCTTGACGAGCAAGATTCGATTTCCGAGTCGATCGTTCTGAACGGTGAGAACATTGCTGCTGTCGGATTGGCTTCGAAACTTGCCGGCGATTTTCCAAAATCCATTCGAATAAATTTGCCGAGTAATACGACGATCTTCCCTGGATTTGTCGATGCGCACGCACACATTTATGGAACCGGCGAGCGTGTGCTTAGGCCAAGACTCGAAGCCGCTCGAAGCGTCGAAGATGTTCAAAAAATTATTGCTGCTCTAACCGTCCACGGATCGAAAGATTGGATCGTGGCGAGAGGATGGGATCAAAATCAATGGCCAACAAAAACATTTCCGACGCTGCATGATCTCGACGGCCTGACGAAGACGCAACCGATTGCACTGACACGCATTGATGGTCACGCGCTTTGGTGTAATCAGATTGCGCTTGATCATTCCGATATTTCTATTGAAGGTGAAGAGATCGAGGGTGGCGAAATAGTCCGCGATGCAAAAGGGAATCCGACAGGAATTCTGATCGACGAAGCAATGAAGCTAACGCTCGAAGCAATCCCCGCCGAGTCTGAAGCTGAGACGATGCGCGTCCTCGAGGCAGGGCTTAGAGTCTTTGCAACACACGGGAATGGTGCGGTGCACGATATGGGTGTAACGGAGCCGACATGGAATGCACTCTGCAAATTATACGAAGCAAAAGGTGATACGCTTCCGCGAGGCTATATTTTTCTCGATCTGAATCAAACCGGTGGTAAGAAATTCTTCGACAAAATATTGAAGCTTGGATTTCGAAATGCTTCACCGCACGAACGTTTGCAATTAGTCGGCGTCAAGATTTATCTGGATGGAGCGCTCGGCTCACGCGGTGCAAATTTGTTTGCGGATTATTCGGATGATTCGGGAAATCGCGGACTTGCGCTTTCAAATGATAAGGAATTGATTGCGCAAATGGCGGCGGCCGCGAAAGCTGGTCTGCAAATCGCGGTGCATGCGATTGGTGATGCCGCAGTAGCGCGGGCACTTAGGCTTTTCGAAGCGAGCGGTGCGAATAGCACCAATGCCGTACTGCGAATTGAGCACGCGCAGATTGTCCGTGACGAAGATATAGCAGCGTTTGTTCGTTTGGGTGTGACAGCAGTTGTTCAGCCACCTTTTTTTCCGAGCGATAGACACTGGGCCCTGGAACGGCTTGGTGTTGATAGAATGACAACAGCCTATCGTTGGGCCTCGCTTCAAAATGCAGGAGTTTCTTTTGTGGCAAGCTCTGACTCACCGGTCGAGTCGCCGGATACGCTCGGAGGGATTCGCCTTCTGCAATCCCGAGACGGAGTCGGAAGCGATGAAGGGGCAACAGTAGAGGCCCTTTCCGAGCTGTCAGCGCTCCGTTCGTATGCGCAGGCAGCGCACCGGTTGACAGCCGAAAGCGGGCGTCGTGGGAGCATCGAATCCGGCAAGGAAGCCGATCTGACCTTCGTCCAAAATTATGGAAATTCCGAGAAAGAACGAGTTATCGGAACGATGGTAGCCGGTCGATTGATTTACGCATCGGAAGAACTCGCCGAACTCTTCGTAAATTTGCATTAGAAATGCCCAAACGTACAGACCTAAAAAGCATCCTGATCATCGGCTCCGGTCCTATTATCATAGGACAAGCCTGCGAATTCGATTATTCCGGCACGCAAGCCTGCAAAGTCCTCAAAGAGGAGGGATACCGCGTTATTCTCGTCAACAGCAATCCTGCGACGATTATGACCGATCCGGAATTCTCCGATGCCACCTATATCGAACCGATCACTCCGGAATATCTGGAAGCCATCATTGAGAAAGAACGCCCCGACGCGATCCTTCCGACGATGGGAGGGCAGACCGCACTCAATAACGCACTCGCGCTTGCGGATCGAGGTGTACTGAAGAAATACAATGTTGAACTCATCGGTGCAAAGCCGGCCGCAATTCGAAAAGCAGAAGACCGCGAGGAATTTCTGGCGGCGATGTCTTCGATCGGCCTCGAAATGGCGCGTGGTGGATTTGTTACAACTGTCGAAGAAGCGCTCGAGTTAATCGAGATGGTTGGCTTTCCGTCTATCATTCGTCCGAGCTTTACGATGGGTGGTTCGGGTGGAGGCATTGCCTGGAATCTTGAAGAATTTCGCGACATCGTACAGCATGGGCTCGATTCATCACCGGTACATCGCGTGCTCGTTGAAGAATCGGTGATCGGCTGGAAGGAATTCGAACTCGAAGTGATGCGCGATACGGCGGATAACGTTGTCATCATCTGCAGCATCGAGAATTTCGATCCGATGGGTGTGCACACCGGAGACTCGATCACCGTTGCTCCCGCACAAACGCTCAGCGACAAAGAGTATCAGAAGATGCGTGACGCTGCAATACGGATCATTCGCGAAATCGGAGTAGAGACGGGTGGTTCGAATATTCAGTTCGCGCTGAATCCGGTCGATGGTCGTATGCTTGTGATCGAGATGAATCCGAGAGTGTCACGCTCCAGCGCACTTGCTTCGAAGGCGACAGGATTTCCGATCGCGAAGATCGCCGCGAAGCTCGCGGTAGGTTATACGCTCGACGAAATACCTAACGATATTACGAAGATGACGCCGTCGTGTTTTGAGCCGGTCATCGATTATTGTGTCGTGAAAATTCCGCGATGGGATTTCGAAAAGTTCAAGGGACTTGAGGCGAGCTCTTCGCTACTTGGTGTGCAGATGAAGTCGGTCGGCGAAGCGATGGCATTCGGCCGTACGTTCAAAGAGGCGTTTCAAAAGGCGATCCGTTCGCTCGAGCAATCCCGTTACGGACTCGGCTCCGATGGCAAAGATGAGTTCGATATTGACGCGATGGACGATGAAGAGAAGGCACACACCTTCACAACTGTTCGCGAGCGCCTTGGTGTACGCCGATCAGACATGATCTTCTCCATTCGTCATGCATTCAAACTCGGTATGACGACGGAAGAGATTTTCGAGATCACGAAGATCGATCCGTGGTTTCTGAATCAGATGGAGCAGATCGTTCGAAGAGAGATGGAGCTTAGAAGTGCAGCGAAGGCGCATACACACAAGAGCGCATTGGCAGCAGAGATGGCGGTATAGTATTTAATTGTTGGAATTACATTGTCGAATCTAAACATTTCTCGGGAGTTACTTTTTAACGCGAAGCGCGATGGTTTTTCGGATCATCAGATCGCGAATATCTTTGGCGTGAAGGAAAGCGATGTGCGTGCTGCGCGCGTCGAAGCGGGCGTGCTGCCGGTATTTAAGACGGTGGATACCTGTGCGGCGGAGTTCTCGGCCGAGACTCCGTATCATTACTCTACCTATGAAGAAGAGAATGAATCGGTTCGCTCGGATAAGCGCAAGATTATTATCTTGGGTGGTGGACCCAATCGAATCGGGCAAGGTATCGAGTTCGATTATTGCTGTGTCCATGCAGCGCTTGCGCTGGAAGAGGCTGGCTATGAGACGATCATGATCAACTGCAATCCCGAAACCGTCTCCACCGATTATGATACATGCGATAAACTTTATTTCGAGCCGCTTACATTCGAAGACGTCATGAACGTCATCGATCATGAAAAGCCGGACGGAGTGATCGTGACCTTCGGTGGACAAACACCACTGAAACTCGCGAAGCGATTGGAAGCAGCCGGTGTTCCGATTCTTGGCACATCACCTGATATGATCGATGTCGCAGAGGATCGCAAACGATTCGGTGCGATGATCGATGCGCTTGGTATCAAGTGTCCGGAATACGGTACCGCTTCGACGGTTGAAGAAGCAGTTGAGGTTGCCGAGCGTGTTGGATATCCGGTCTTAGTACGACCTTCGTATGTGCTTGGCGGTCGTGCGATGGAGATTTGTTATCGCGCGGAAGTCGTGGCAGAGTATATGCAGAACGCACGCGGCGTGAGCAACGAACGTCCGGTTTTGATCGATCGCTTTTTGGAAGATGCATACGAGTTCGATGTCGATGCAGTCCGCGATCAATACGGAACCGTGATCATCGGCGGAATCATGCAGCACATCGAAGAAGCGGGAATTCACTCGGGCGATTCTTCGAGTGTTATTCCACCGTATTATATCTCTGACGAAAATTTTGAACAGATTGCAGAGTACACGCGCAGGCTTGCGAATGCACTTGAGGTTGTTGGGCTCATCAATGTGCAATATGCTCTGAAAGATAGCACGGTCTATGTGCTCGAAGTGAATCCCCGTGCAAGCCGAACGGTGCCGTTCGTTTCGAAGGCGACCGGTCAGGCACTTGCGAAGATCGCCGCACGTGTGATGGTAGGCGCGAAGCTTTCCGATATGGGGCTCAAAGATTTTAAGAAGACTGCACCATTCGTCGCGATCAAAGAATCGGTTTTTCCCTTCGATAAATTTCCGAAGGTTCGGATGTTCTTAGGACCTGAGATGCGTTCGACCGGTGAGGTGATGGGTGTCGGCCGTGATTTTGGTGAAGCTATTCTGAAATCACATGTGGGAGCGAGCATGAAGCTTCCAACCGAAGGTACGATTTTCGTTTCGTTGCGCGATCTCGATAAGCGTCCGCGAACAGTCGAAGTCATGCGCAGTTTTGCGGAGTTGGGATTTAAGATTCTCGCGACCGATGGTACGCAACGATTTCTGGTGGAGCATGGAATTGCCGCCGAGCGCGTATTGAAAGTAAGCGAGGGTCGACCAAATGTCGTAGATTCGATTAAGAATCATGACGTGCAACTCGTGATCAACACGCCGCGTGGCGAGGTGTCGCGTATTGCCGAGTATCAGATTGGTTGGGCAGCGCTCGAACACAAGGTGCCGTTCATCACGACGCTTTCCGCTGCAGCGAGTATTGTTTCCGCGATCAGTTCGCTCCGCAAACATGAGCGCATCGTTCGAAGCGTACAAGAATTACATCGCGAACTCGCGGTGGCGAACGCATAAGTTTCTTCTCGTGATAATGTTTTTCTGAGTTGTTGCTCTGTTGTTGTTCTTCGTTAAAAAATTGGCGACCCCTACTACGTGGATAAGCGTGAGGATGATAGTCCCATAGAAGTTGCCCCTATTATTGCCGCGCCTACATTGCAGGTGCCCGGCGTTCTTGGCAGTATTGTTGTGGGCAATAGTACTGTTGGCAATCGTGCCGTTCGTGGTGCGATGATCCTCACCGCGGCCACATATATTTCCGTGCTCCTCGGGATCGTCGCACGAAAGTGGCTCGCGATACTGCTCATACCATTGCAGTTCGGTCTGATTCAGACTGCTCTCTCATTTGTCGATCTCATACTTTCCGTCGCATCGTTCTCGTTCAGCAGCGCGATTATTAATGTTCGGGATAACCTGATAGACGAACCACTGGAATATCTAAAAGAGAATATTTTTCTTCTTACGTGCTACTTCGGCAGCGTACTCTCGTTAGCCGCGATCATCATAGGTGCGGTGTTCGTGAAGCAATTAGGCGGGACGATCGTCCTTGGGCTGGTGAGTGTCTATGCGGTGCAGCGCTTCATCACATCACTCGATACGTTTTACACGCAGATACTTGAGCGTGAACTTGATTATAGCAAGATATCCCGCATCACACTCGTATCCAATATCTTGTTACATGTTGCTGCCGTTGGTATTGCACTCGCTGGTTTTGGAGCGTGGAGTATTCCGGTCGCGACCTTGGTAGCGGCCCTGTTCAGCTACGGAATGAATAGCTATTTTGTTCGCAAGCAGGGAATGCATGCGTTTCATGCAAGGCCGTGGAAATATTTTAGACCGAAGACCGTCCAGTGGCTCTGGCGATTTGGTTTACGCGTACTGCTGAATCGTCTTTTCGAATCGTGGCTCTTCAAGATCGACAATATGTTGGTGCTTTGGCTGCTCGGTTCTGGGATGCTCGGGTATTATAGCCAAGCGTTCGCGATCGCGCAGATGCCAGCGATCGCTCTTGCGCCGATCGTAGCACGCGTTTCGATTGCGACCTATGCCGAAATACAGCATGATCTCCGACGGCTGGAAGAGGCGTTCGCTATCATTAATTTCTATCTCATCCGATTGCTCGTACCGGCGATGATCTTTGTGATTGTCACGAGCAAAGATCTTGTGCGCGTATTTCTCTCGTCGAATTGGGGAGAGGCCGCTGCACCACTCGCAGCGCTTGCAGGCTTTGTGATCACGATACCGCTATTTGAAAATGCCAAGATGCTTTTAGGTGCAAGACTCAAGCTCAAGGAGATCTCCATCGTTCGAGGTGCACAGTTCGTGTTGCTTTTTGTGATCGTTGCTGCTGGCGGCAAAATGGGATTGCTCTTTGTTGGCCTTGCCGTTTCGCTGGTAAGTATTATCGGATATTTGTGGATCATGGTTTATGTCGGACGCGAAGTGTCGGTGCGTTTTCGTGATGTCTTCGCATGGCCGCTCTTGATCGGAGTATTTGTGTTGCCGCTTTTTGCATTTGTTCTAAATCCGTTGCTATCACAGCGGTTTGCGGCTGGCGCGATGCTCGGTGATTCTGTAGTACGAATACTTGTTTTGGGATTCGGAGTCCTCGTGCTCTCGATCGGAATCGAATTTCTTTTTCGCCCCGATCACTTCAAGCATAAGCTCAAGGCTGTGCGTTCAAGAATGTCGGCTTAAATAAAAAATACTCCAGTACATTTTTTTTTCCTGATCACCCCAGTGCATCTTTCACTGTTTGATTACGATCTTCCGAATGAACTCATCGCACGGTATCCACCACCTGAGCGAGGTGCGTCGCGCTTGCTCGTTGTGGATCGTGCGAGTAGAACGTACAAAGACCAGATGTTCTCGGACTTGCCAAGTTATTTGGCCCCGGAAGATTGCCTCGTTCTGAACACAACACGCGTGATACCTGCACGGCTGCATGGTATACGCGTCGAGACCGGGGCGGCGATAGAATTATTTTTGCTGGAGCGTACATCGCATGACCCACCAACTTGGAAAGTTCTCGCGAACCCGGCGCGAAAAGTGAAGACAGGGGAGCGCATCGTGATCGGTGGTATTCTATCCTGCATCGTGCTCTCCGAAGGTGGGCAAGGAGAGCGAACCGTTGCCTTTGCCCATTCACCGGAAGACTTTGAGAAGTTGCTCGCAAGTGTCGGTGAGGTGCCGCTGCCTCCGTATCTAAATCGAAGTGCGGAAGCAAGCGACTCAGAGCGTTATCAAACGATCTTTGCCGATAAAGCAGGCGCTGTCGCCGCACCGACTGCTGGGTTGCATTTTACGGAGGAGCTGCTTGAAGGAATTCGTAAATCTGGCGTCACGATCGCCGAGATACTTTTGCATGTTGGCATTGGTACTTTTCGGCCGGTCGAAGTGGAGGAGATCGAGCAGCACGTGATGCACGGGGAGTACTACGAAGTCTCGCCGGAAGCAGCGAGTAAGGTAAACCGCGCCAAACATAGCGGAAAAAAAATTGTAGCAGTCGGGACGACTTCCGTGCGGACGCTGGAGACAGTCGCGAACGGAAGCGGAGAGATTCGTGCCGGCTCCGGCTACAGTACTATCTTCGTCTATCCACCGTATCAGCTGCGAGTGCCTGACGCGATCCTAACTAATTTTCACATGCCAAAATCAACGCTTCTAATGATGATCTCGGCCTTCATGGGGCGAGAATTCTTGATGGAATGTTACTCGCATGCTATTCGGGAGCGATACCGTTTCTTTAGTTATGGCGACGCGATGCTTATTCTATGACTATTTTTGCGTGGTGGAGTTAACACTATTTCTCACGATCAGGTGAAAGCTTGCTAAAAATCATTACTATCCTCGCGATGAACGCGGGGCTTGCCGGAATCTTCGTCTATCTTATTCGTAAGAAAGACCTGCTATCGTATTTCGATAACGGACGTTGGTGGCTTACGTGGCTATCGATCGCTATCATCACATTGATGGATGAGCTGACGTCGATCTTTTACGTCGCCGCGGAATCTTGGGCGATCGTAGGAGTCGCGGCGTTCGTCTTTATAGCGCTGACTTCCGTGCTGATGCGATTTCTCTCGAATCGTATGGTCGAGATCGCACATATTCTTGAACTACATGGCGTTCGCGGCGGAGGTGTGTATAGCTTCGCGTATCTTGTTTTTGGGCCGACGGTTTCCTTCATTGCCGTCGCTTCGATCCTTGTTGATTACATTCTCACCGCTGCGATCAGTACGGTTTCGGCAGTCTACAATGGTAGTTCGTTCTTCGCTATCGGTCCGCTTGCGACCTATTCGATCATGTTTCTCGTGATCTGGGGTTTGGCAGGACTGAATATTTTGGGCATTCGGGAAAATGCTCGGTTCACTTTCTTTATCTTTATTGGTGCGGCGTTCGTCTTGATGACACTCCTCGTTTCCGGGTTTGTCGATCCGAGTCCGGGGCAGGGTGCACGTGCAATGTATGGGTTGACGGAGACTTGGAAAGGACTCACCGGTAGTGGAGTCTTTAGCGGAGCTTCGTTCTTCATCTTTGGTATTGCGAGTGTGATCCTTGCCTACTCTGGCATCGAGAGCGTGATTCAGACCGCGGGGCTTGTGCGAAGTTGGAGGGATATTCGGAAAGCGTATTTCTTTCTTGCGCTAACGGTTGGAATCGTGACGCCGCTCATGATCGCGCTCGTGCTTACCCGAACGGACATCGACTTTCATGCGCACGAAACAGACCTCATAACGCACTTTGCGACCATCCTGAACGGCAACACGTTTGGCATCATGGTAGGAGCATTGGCAAGCTTTACACTTATCATGGCGGTGAACACGGCGTTCGTTGCTTCGAGCGAACTCTTGGAGCGAGTTGCGCATCGTTACGGATTTGCCTGGCTGATCAAAACGAACAAGCGTGAATCGCTGTATCGGATTCACCTTATTAATGCGCTATTCTTTTCCATCATCATCGCGATCACTGCAGGCAATCAGGCAATGCTTGCGCACATGTACGCCGTCGGACTCGTGGCTAGCTTTACGATCAACATGGGTGCGCTGGTATACTATCGATATTCGCGAGGCAGTATGGAGATTCGCGAATATCATACGTCGCGAACTGTTACGTTCATCATTTTTCTAATTCTACTCGCCTGCTTCGGCTTTATAGCCTATCATAAGTGGGAAGGATTTGTGCTTTGGGGGATCTCGGTTGCGGCGTTTCTCTTGATTGGGCTTCGGGTTGCCAAACGAAGAGCGCCGGAAATTATCGAGTACCATAAGACGGATAATCCGATGTCGCTGGTGTTTCAGTGTGCGGAATCCGGCGAAGCGGGATTTCATATACATTTCCGTCGACCGAAAGACTATGCTCCGATCTCGTCTGATCTATCGAACGCGTACGTAACGCTCTATTCTCCACGCGCAGGTTCGCCGGTGAAGCTTGGACCCAACCATTATCTATTCCCGATACGTGCTGAATCGCTGTATCGTCGAATCGTTTCGCTGATCGAAATGCTGAAATATGATCTCGAAAATTATCCGGTGACGTTCCATCTTGGTTGGCCGACTTCCAGTTGGGTCGATCGTATGTCGACCGGCGTCATGGTGATCTCGCTCTTATCGCTGCCAAAGAAATTTCCGAAATATAATTTCGTTATGGAATATGCACCGGCTGTGCCACCGCCACCACCAGAGGTTACGGAACCTCAGTTGCCAGCATAACGCACGTGGATGAAGTGGTTGGGAAGACGGCGTTCATTATTGTAGCAGCCGGAAGCGGTACTCGCTTCGGTGGTGCGAAACAATTTTTGCTGCTCGAAGGACTGCCGCTATATGTATATTCCGTGCTCGCGTTTGCAAAGTTTTCGGAATCGGGGCCGATCGTGATCGTCGCACAACCCGAAGATCATGCACGCATACTTTCCGAGGTGGCGCAGCATGATGTGAAGTCCGAGTTGCATATCGTAACCGGCGGCTCCACAAGACAAGCTTCCGTGCGCGCGGGATTGGAATTTGCACTCACGATCGAGGATATTCAATTCGCACTTGTGCATGATGCCGCCCGTCCACTCGTATCGAACGATGTGATAGCACGGACGCTCACAGCGGTACAAATAAGTGGCTCCGCGATCGCGGCAATTCCGGTGGTTGATTCACTGAAACTTGCGACTGAGGAGCGAAAGCTTGAGAGCGGAGAGCGCGTGGATCACTCCATCTCACGTGTTGGACTTTGGAGAGCGCAGACACCACAAGGCGCGGGCCTCGAGGAACTGCTCCGAGCAGTGCGCGAGGCTGACGCAGCCGAACACATCGGTACAGACGAATCCGAACTGCTCGAGCGGATTGGAATTCATCCGCAACTCATCCTCTCGAACGAAGATAATTTTAAGATCACCTACGAGAGCGATCTCGAGCGTGCAGCGCTTATTCTCCGAGCTCAAAAATAGTTACGCATATCGTTCGATCGTGGACGCAAAGCGGTTGCTGAAGGAATTACTTTTTCGTGAACAACTCCGATAGAAAACACGTTATACCCTACCTAAGGGAATAGCCCTATGGAAATTTCCTTTTTT
>JBDTCS010000095.1:0-7678 GCA_039923455.1 Kapaibacterium sp. (SeqCode)
GGTGGTGGCGGCGGCGGTCGTGGCGGCTATGGCGGCGGCGGTGGACGTGGCGGCAGCGGCGGTGGTCGCAGCGGTGGCGGCGGCGGTTATGGTGGCGGCGGTGGCGGCGGACGCTACTAAGCTACAAAAGCTTCAGCGAATGCCTTTATGGCGTTTCGCTTAGGGTGGGTGAGTAAGGAATATCTAGAAATTCCGCATCCAATGAAGGCGGGCTCGGACAGAGTCCGCCTTCTTCTTTTTAAACTCTCAACTACAAAGCTTCATCGCTTGGTGAAGTTGAAGCTCGTCATCGAATCCGAAACTTCGAATCCAACCTTGTAATACAGTCCGATTGCTGATACATTGTTCGAATCCACATTCAACTCGATTCTCGTTCGACCATCTTTGTGTAAACCCGCAAGTGCAGTCGTGAGCAACCCACGACCAATACCTCTACCGGAGAATCCTGCGTTAACAACAAGGCTGTTCACAACCCCTGTATTATCACTCGCGTGGTATGTGTTGCAGAATCCGATGATCCGCTCGTCCGAAGTCGCAACCCACATTTGAAAACCTTCAGCTGTAGCTTCCTGCGTAAAGGTCTCGGTACTCGCCTCCACAAATCCTGCCTTGCCGCGATAACCGTTATTGTGAAGTGATGCGCAGGCTTCGAGATCAGTCGCTAGAAAAGAGCGAGTACGTATCCCATCGACCGGTGAGCTTTCAAGATTAGGATTCGAACGCAGTTCCATGAAGAGCTCTTCGTGCCCTGGCAAAAATCCATACTTACTTAGAAATATTTTTCCGGCATTCCAATCACGCATCAGATTGGATTGATACGTCAGAGACGCTATGGAATCTTGCGCAAAGACGATATCTATGAGCGATGTTCCGATCTTCTGACGGCGAAAACTCGGATGCACGGTGATGCGAAAGTGACGCAATAATCCGAACTGCTCGTTATCTCGAACCGATGAAGCGAGTACACCAATGCATTTCGAGTCGGAAAGCGCAACACGAAAATCTATTCCGCCGCGATTGAAACTTCGCTCGACGAAATGCTTCCATTCGGCAGCGGAGACATTTGGAATGGATGCATCTAACTCGTGCGTCTCATGGTAGAATTGTTCGACGAGCGCTGCGTCGTCCGATTTGTAAGGACCTATAACAATGCCAAGCTCGCTCGTGGAGTTACTCAGAATGATCGTCAGTATTTCGCAATGGTCGGATCGATCCTATCGCTCCAGGCAGCGATGCCACCTGTAAGATTGAGCACATTGGTAAATCCGGAGTGACGCAGAAATTCCATTACGCGATGCGATCTACGACCGGTGTGGCAAAGCACCACGATCGGTTTATCATGCGGAAGCCCATCTATATGCGCAGGAATCGTATTCATGGGGATCAATTTTCCACCAATGTTTGCGATATCGAATTCAAACGGTTCGCGAACATCGAGCAAAAAATGCTCCTTCTCCTCGGAACGCATAACTTGAAACTCTTCAACGGTGATCGCGTCGATCATAACTTTCGCTCTCGAAAATTTTTTGTGTAGGGATAACGTCCATAAATAGAAGGCCTGCGCACCAGCATTAGTTCAAGCGACTATTTGTAAGTTGTGCGACATCGAGCAGCTGTACACTGAAAAGATTTTCTTCATCTTTCCACACCTCCGCCTGTGCAAAGCCAGCATCCAAAGCTAGCGCGTTGAACGCCTCAAGTGAATATTTATAGGAGTACTCTGTAATCACATGCTCGTCATTTCGAAACTCGATATGCTGCCCTGCGATGGTTGCACAAAAATCTCGCTTCGCGATCAGATGCATCTCGATCCGACTTTCCGCCGAATTAAAAAACGCATAGTGCCCAAAATCTGTTTCCGAAAGATCGATCCCGAGTTCACGGTGTAGTCGGGTGATCACATTCAGATTGAATTGAGCGGTTATACCTTGGCTATCATTATACGCGGGTTCCAGAATCGCAATACTTTTACGTAGATCGACGCCAATCAAAAGCGCACCCTGCTCACCGACGAGATGTGCAATGCGTTCAAGAAATTTCGCTGCCTCTTGCGGTTCAAAATTTCCAATTGTTGAGCCTGGGAAAAAAGCAATAACACGTCCGGCATTCTGGGCGATCTCGGGCAAACGAAACGTGGATGTATAATCTGCGTGGACAGGTTCGACGATCAGATTGGGATAGTCCGTGCGCAGCTGCGCTGAGGCACTTAGCAACAGCGCTTCGGAAATATCAACAGGAATATACGCTTTCGGAGAAATCAGCGCATCCAGTAGAATGCGAGTCTTCGTACTGCTTCCACTTCCGAACTCGATCACGATGGCATTCGGGCCAATGCGCTCGGCCATCTCGTGCGCATACTTTGCAAGAATTGCGGACTCAGTGCGTGTCGGATAATATTCGGGCAACTCGCAGATCGCTTCGAACAGCTCTGAGCCTCGAGCGTCATAGAAATATTTACTTGCGATACGCTTCGGCGTTTGCAAAAGCCCTTCCAGTATCTCGCGCTCCATAGTCGAGTTCGGAGTCACCATAACTCCTTCAGCAGTATCGTGTACTTCTCGCAGCAGTGCGATATGAATATCCATTCTGTTATCTTGATTCACACTCGTCTTCACTTCCCTAACCATACAATCGTTACTCATCGTACATCTTGTGCTAATCGTAAACCGGAAAACTGCCAGCGTGCGCTTGGCGGGAAAAAATTTCGATAGCTCTTGCGAATATGCGATCGAGGTGTAACGCACGAACCGCCACGCAAGACCATCTGCCCACTCATAAACTTACCGTTGTATTCCCCTATCGCACCAGGCGCAATTCGAAATCCTGAGTAGGGCTCGTAGGCACTGCGAGTCCATTGCCAAACATCTCCAAACATTTGAAGCAAGCTACTATCCGGTTGGCTCCCTAGAGTTAGTGCTTGTGGATGAAATGCATTGCTCTCCAAAAAATTACCCGTGATGGCTGTGTGTTCGGATGCGATCTCCCATTCCGCCTCCGTTGGAAGTCTTACTCCCGCCCAAGTTGCAAAAGCATCTGCTTCGTAATAGCTGATATGCGTTACCGGCTCTGCAAGATCGAGTGGTCGCAAACCTTGCATCGTGAAGTGATGCCAAACTCCTTCTCGATCCATTTGCCAATAGAGCGGCGATCTCCAACCTTCGGATTGAACCATATACCAACCATCCGAGAGCCACCATTCGGGATGTGTGTAACCACCGGCCTTAATGAATTCCAAATACTCACCGACGGTCACCAATCGTGATGCAAGCCGAAATGCATCAACGAATACTCTATGGCGTGGCCCTTCGTTGTCAAATGCAAAATCTTCTCCCGAAAGCGATACTCCTTGGTTAGCGCCGATCTGATAGAGTCCTTCTGAAAATTCTATCCACGCACTCTCCGATCGATTCCACGATTCGTTGTTCACGCCCGGCGCTAAAGCATAACTCGGCTGAAGAGGATTCTGCGAAAAGGCGTGCTTGATATCAGTCAACAATAACTCCTCATGTTGTTCCTCATGTTGCAAGCCAAGAATGATCACATTGGCGATCTCCACAAATTGCTCCGGAGTGCTTTGCGTGATCACATGGTGCATCTGCTCATTGACATGTGTGCGATACGCAAAAACTTCTTCAATCGTTGGGCGCGTTAGCATGCCACGCTTATCTCGAGCGATGCGCTGACCGATTGTGTTATAGTAGGAGTTAAATAGAAAGTCATAGCGATCATCCGGTGAGCGGTAATCCGGAAGGACCTGTTTAAGCACGAACGTTTCGAAGAACCAACTCGTGTGTGCAAGATGCCATTTTGTCGGGCTTGCATCCGGCATCGACTGCACGACAAAATCTTCCGGCTTTAAGTTAGCGCATAGAGCGATCGTACGATCTCGAACTTGAGTGTAGCGTGCAAGCAAATTCGCGCGCGAAGTCTCCGCTCCATTCGAAGTTGTTGGCTCTACGCTACGACCTGCTGCACCTTCCACTTTAATTCGCTCTGACGTAAGATTCATAGGGAGTTGTAAACACAAACAGGCGGGAAGTTAATCCTAGACTTTAACTGCACGTACAGTTAATTGACTCATCCATGGGTGCTTTTGCATGATTTTGGCCGATTTCCAAACTCTGCTAAAAACATAATATTACGGGCACCTACGCTATCTCACGCTTTGCTTCGTAGATCATGATTCCGCACGCGACTCCAACATTGAGCGAATCAACGGAGGGTGCTATCGGGATCATCACTTCTTGCTCACAGGATGCCAAAATAGTTGGGTGGATTCCGTGCCCTTCTGCGCCGAAAACGAGGGTGATATTTCCGGTAAGTGTGGTTTCGTAAATCGAAGTGGAGCGGTCGCTTAAAGTAGCTGCAACTACTTGACTCTTGAAAACACTACTCAGTTCACGAAGTGCTAACCCGAGTTCAGGCACCCGAATAATCTCACAATCGACAATCGTCCCCATCGAAACACGAACGGAGCGCCGAAGATATGGATGACAACTTTGCTCGTCAACTATGAGCGCACTCACTCCGAATGCTGCGCAGTTGCGAATGATCGTACCCATATTTTCCGCATCCGCGATCCGATCGAGTGCGACGATGAGATGCGGCGCTTTCCAATCTTTGGCACTGGACTCTATGGTCTTCGATTCCGGAATTCGCACTGCGAGCATGACGCCTTGATGCAAGGGATACCCGACGATCGATTCCATTGTCGACTTGGAGGCTAGATGAATTTGCGTGTTGTGTGTGCGGATTTCAATAGCAGAACCAAACTGCTCAAAGTAGGGCTCCGTCATAAAGGCTGAGACGATCTCGAGATCACTCTCCAGTATTTTACGCGCTATCTTTGGTGTTTCGGCAATAAAGATGCCTTCAGCAAGATGACCACCTTTTCCTTTCAGGGATTGAAAGTAGCGGAGCCCACTATTATTTGGATCTCGAACAATGTGATATGCCATGCGGCAAATATCCGCATGTTTGAACTCGTGACGGCGTGATTCAGGTTTTACTCACGCGTTAGACTTAAGGTCACTTCGAGATTTCGGTCACCGACGGATCGCTTACTTTGACTTTGATCATCACGCGTCTGTTCAGCTTTTTGCCTTCGGTTGTAGTATTTGGTGCAATTGGCAGCGTCATACCGTAACCCTTCGCGTCTACGCGATTGCCTGCGATCCCATGCTCGACCAAATAACTTCGCACCTTGTTTGCACGCTCCTCTGATAATGAGAAGTTATGCTCAGGTGAACCATCCGCGTCGGTATGCCCTTGCACTTCGATTTCCATCTTGGGATATTTCTGCAAAAGGGCGACCAATTTATCCATCGCCTCATGCGACATCGTTTTGAGTGAACTACGATCGACATCAAAGAGCACTCCATCAAGGCGGAACGTTGCACCTGCAAGCTCTCGCTCCTGGGGGAATGGCTCCTGAAGTCGAAATCCAGGACGGTTCGGCACCGGTACGGCCATCTTCCAAATATCACTTTTGCCGTAGCCCATAGTCGAGGTACCCTGCGAACTGGAAAAATAGCAGGTGTCACCATTTGCACTGAGCATAAAATATGCGTCAAAGCCAATCGTATTTATCGGTGCACCGAGGTTCTGAGGCGTAGACCAATTCTGCCACGAATCATCCAACCGTCGCGACATAAAAATATCTTGCGAGCCGAGCCCGCCTCTTCCATTGGTCGAAAAGTAGAGAGTCTTATCATCATAGGCAATGAATGGTGAGATCTCATCACCCGATGTATTCAAAATTTCAATCGGTTTCGGCTCGGACCACTTTCTTCCTCCGAGGCAATGCGAGATGTAGAGATCATGTTGGCCCTTCGTGTCATGTCGCTGTAACGAAAAGATGATATACTTCTCGTCCGTCGAGACGGTCATTGCCGCAGTATTCGTATCGTTATAGTAGTTATCTATCTCTAAAGAATCCGGATAGCCCCATTCGCCGTTATCACCTTTTTGACTCACGGAGAAGCCTTTGCTTCGAGAGCCATCTTCGTGGTATTGGTTTTGCAAATACAGTCGTGTCAGACTACTATTGACAGCACGCACGCCGTCATAACTCTTTGTATTGAGTGGACCTTCTAATTGCTTCGCTTGCCCCCATGTACCATTTGGTAAACGCATCGAGTACCAAATATCCTCATCGTCGGGTTTATCCGTAAACCCTGTGTTGTCCGGCGATCCCTTGCGGGTAAAGAACAACATGCCTTCGTCCGGGCTGATCACGGGAAATAGATCGCTCCACTTAGAATTCACCAGTGGTCCGAGATTCACTCTCGAGGAATCGATAATCAATATCCTACCACTATACGGAGCTTGTTTGGTTAACGGCTGTGCGCACAGCATCGCGCTCGATCCGATCACAAGCATCAGTATGAGTACGCTTACGCGGATCGATCGATACGGATTACGCAATACGCTTCCCGAAGAGGATATATTTAATGAAATATTCATGACAAACATTGGCAGAACAGGACTTCACGCTTCACCGCAATGCAACGATAGTAATTCGGTCACAGTACGAAGAGGTTGATTAAAATTGTACACAAAAGAGCCTTAACCGCAACGTCGCACTCTCTCGGTGCATCGTTGGGCATAACATTAACTTGCAAACCCAACGCAGCACTCGCAATATAGCACGTCAGTCCGACGTTCCGTGGTCTTCTTGCACAAATAAGCGAAAAAAAAGCTCCAATCGGAACCTCGGCGTGAACCATAAAAGGACATTCTGACCGATTTTGGGTCAAAACGAAGAAACCACTGCCAAGAGTGACAGTATTTCAGACACTCCTCACCCACTCAGACTCGATGATGGACAGTAGAGATGATGGACAGTAGATTAGAACACGCTGTATGCTAGTCCAATAGCGAGTCCTTCTCTATACTGGGTGCTGGCCGTAACATCCGGGTCGATGAGAATTCTACCGTTAACCGTTACTCGAATAATTTTTGAGGCGAGGATCAGCAGAAGATTATCGCTGTCGACCACAAATCGAGTCATGTTCGTGAGTGGTGAAAAAACCAATGTTTTAGATGTGAAGATAATATTCTGTGAAATCTGCCAGTTAATCTCGGTGTAAGATTCCGGACCACCTTTGATGCTGGAGTTTTCGACGATGCTTGTTGTCGGATCATCCGTATAAGCTGTATACGTTCGCGAAGCTATGATGCGCAACGCTCCACCGATTCGCGTCTTGAATTCCGGAATAGGCTGATAGTACACTCCGGCCGAAGGAGTAAAGTACCACGGATCAAACAGGGCTTTGATCGGAGTCGGATTATTTAATGCATCATACGAATACGTATTCGCAACCTGCGTAGTAAATGTTTCTGCTAAGTAAGGATGGAATTGCGCCGAGGTTTTGAAAGTCGCGACAGTTGTTATTTCAAGTATGTCATCTGTTTTTCGTAAGCCCGTGAGTTGAAAGCGAGCCTGACCAAAGACGAATTTGTAGGTGAGCAGTTGATTCGCAGACAGTACGTCATGTTCGAGCGTACCGATGATCGTCCCCTTATAGGCGAGCGCATTCTCGCCGCCTTGCGTCCAACTCGCACTGAAGGCAACTTGGGAGAGATCGAGTTGCAACAGCAGACTCGGCGTCCAACGAATCTGGCCGATCCCTTCGGTGCTCGGGGCATTGTAATAGACGAGCTTTTTCTTCGCAAC
>JBDTCS010000096.1:0-7267 GCA_039923455.1 Kapaibacterium sp. (SeqCode)
GACCTTTACGTTGAGCTGCTAACCAGACTAAGTAGTTTGCGCAATAAGCGCGAATCGGTTGAACTATGGGCCGGAGTTGCGAGCGGTCTCACGTGCGTTTTGCTCGTGGCCTTGCTGGCGCTGGTGATAGAAGCGGTGCTGCATCTATCCATAACGGGCCGTACAATTTTGTTCTGGAGTTCGCTGGCGCTTGCTTCGGGTGGCCTTATGGGATTCATTGCGGCTCCGCTTGCGCTTCGGTTGGGAATTCGTAAGCGTGCAAGCTACGATGAACTCGCCAAAGCGGTCGGAGACCACTACCCGACGATCAGCGATCGGCTGCTGAACACACTCCAACTCGCTCGACCGCTCTTTTCTTCGGAAAGTGCGCTTATTGGCTCGCCAAGTTTCGCACTCGCGGCCTTCAATGCAACCTACGGTGAGGCACGAACTGTCGATTTTAATGCGATCGTTGATGAACGGCCGCTGAAGCGCACGCTTGTGATATTTTTTGTCGCGCTCGCTGCGACGCTCGGTATTTTCTTCGCATTCCATTCGGAGATGTTCGCCGCGGGTGGCAGACTCGTGCACTTCCGCACCTTTTATCAGAAGCCCGCACCATTTGTTTTGCATGTCGAACCGGGCAACACACACGTCATGCGCGGAGACACGGTTTCGATCACGATCACAACTTCGGGCGAGCAGCTACAACGTGTCAAGCTACACATTCGTGAAGAGGGGCAAAAAGATTTCGATGCGATATCGCTCGACAAAGTCAACGCGACTGATCCGAAGGTGACAACTTTTCGATATGACTTGCGTGCTCAACGGCCGCTCGAATATTATGCAGAACAGCGTGAGATCGAGTCCGATCATTTTCGAATCGCGCTTCTGGATCACCCGATCATTCGATCACTTATTGTAACGATCAAGCCACCGAGCTATACCAGAGAGAAGCCAATCAAGCTCGATGAAAATCTTGGTGATATCTCAGGAGTGGCAGGCACACAAGGTGAATTCCGTGTGATCACGTCGAAGCCGTTGCGTGCAGCGTTTCTCACGTTTACGCCGAACGCACACATCAATCAAGCGAACGATACGATTGCAAAGAAGAGGGTAGTTCAAACTCCGAAAACATTTGCCCTACAGGTGAGCGATACGATCGCGAATGGCTCTGTCACGTTCATGGAGTCGGGCTCCTATCATATCGATCTGCTCGATCAGGATTCTATCATGAGCGAGCATCCGATCGAATACAACGTGACGATCACTCGCGATGAGCCACCTACTATAGCGCTCATCGAGCCGAATGATCGAGCCGATATTCCGAGCAATATGCGAATACAGATGCTCGCGAAAGTGCATGATGATTTCGGTTTTCGAGGAGTTCGGCTCGGCTATCGACTTGTCAAATCCAAATATCTCCCCGAGGAGAAAACGTACGCGTGGCTTGACGTGCCACTCTCGAATCACAACACACAGGATCTTGATGTCCCCTATATCTGGAACACGACAAAACTGTCGCTCTCACCCGAGGACGAGATCGGCTTCGTGCTTGAGGTTGCCGACAACGACGCTGTTACCGGACCGAAAACAGCTCGCACATCGGAATTCATCGCTCGCTTCCCTTCTGTAAAAGAAATATTCGAACACGCAGAGGAGCAAGCCAATCGTGCTGAAAAAGATCTGAAGGAGATTAAGCAAGATGCGACCGAGCTCAAGAAAAAGATCGACGAGGCGATGAATGAGATGCAGCAAACGAAAAGCTCTGAGATCGCCAGACAGCAGCAAGACTTCACTAAACAAAAAGATGCACAGCAGATCCTTCAACGCCAGCAAGAATTAAATAAACGCGTTGAGCAGGTTTCCAAAGATCTCGAGCAGATGACAAAGCAGCTCGATCAACAACAAGCACTCTCTCCGGAGACTATGCAAAAATATCAAGATCTGCAAAAGCTCTTTGAGCAGATCAACTCGCCGGAGTTAAAAAAGGCGATGGAAAAACTTCAGGAAGCGATGAAGCAAGTCGATCCGAAGAAGGTGCAGGAAGCGATGAAGAACATGCAGCTCAATGAGGAGAACTTCAAAAAATCGATTGAGCGGACGACGAACATTCTCAAGAAGATCCAAGCCGAACAAAAAGTTGACGAGCTAACCAAGCGCTCCGGCGAACTCGCTAAGCAAGAAGAGAAAGCGGCTGAGAATCAAGAGAATGCTGCCGAACATCCCGAGTCGCAATCGCCTCAGGATAAGGCTGCTGCCGAGCGCCAGCAAGAAGATGCAAAGAAAGAACTCGAGCGAATGCAGAAGGAAGCACAGGACCTCGCGGCACAAATGAAAAAACTTCCCGAGCAAATGCAGGCGCCCGAGGAAATGAAGGCCGTACAAGAAGCGCTGAATGATCCATCAACCGAGCAAAGCATGGATGACGCTGAGAAGGCCGCCAAACAAGGCGATCACGCGCGTTCGAAGCAGCGCGCACAAGATGCTGCTAAGAAGATGAAGCAAGCGCAAAAGAAGCTCCGCGATCTCAAACAAAAACTCAGCGAAAACGAAAAGCAGCGGACGCTGCGCGAGTTAAAGCAAATTCGCGATGAACTCAATCGCCTATCGAAGGCGGAAGAGAACATCAAGAATCAATCGCAGCAGGCAGCGCAGAACTCCAATGTCTTTCGTGATCTTGCAGAGCAGCAAGCAGATAAAAAAGATCAGTTAGGTCAGACCGCCTCGCGTGCGCTTGATCTTGCACAAAAATCTATGGCCGTTCCGCCTGAGATGGGCAAAGCGATGGGCGAAGCTTTTGCACAAATGCAAAAGGCAGAAGACGCGATGACCGAACGCGATCAATCCGGCGCATCGCAAAATTCGCAGGGCGCGATGGCATCATTGAACAAAGCTGCACAACAAGCGCAGCAATCGATGGACGCGATGAACTCGGGCGGGCAGGATCCGGGTGAAGGCGAGGGCGAAGGTGACGGACAGCCAGGCGGAGATAACCCAGGCAGCGAAGGCGAAGGAAAAGGCAAAGGACAAGGCAAGGGACAAGGCGCCGGTAGCGCTATGCAACAATTCCTTAATTCGATCAACAAACTTGCCGCACAGCAGCAAGCGTTGAATGATCAAATGTCCGGAGGACAGGGTTCGGGATCTGCACAAGCTCAACGACAAGCCATGGAACAACAAGCGCAACTATCAAAGATGGCTGCGAAGCAACAGGCTGTGCAAAAATCTATTGAAGAGCTTGCGCAAGAGCAGCAGAATTCACGCGATGGTGATCGAAAAGCTGCGGAAAATTTGAAGAAGATCTCTGACGACATGCAAGACGTCATCAGCCAAATGCGTTCGAGCGGCGTTAGCCCGGAAACAATTCAACGGCAGGAGCGGATCTTATCGAGACTACTCGAGGCACAACGTTCGGTGCATCAACGTGACAAAGAAGAAACGAGGGAATCCAAGCCCGGCGATAATCAAACGCGCGAATCACCGCGTGAGCTTGATCTTTCTACTCCGGAAGGCAGACAGCAAATGCAACAGGAGTTGCAACGCATGCGAGAGTCCGGTTACTCGCGTGATTATAATACACTGATCCGAAAATATTTTGAATCGTTAGAAAAAGCAAGGCAGCAAGCTCAGTAAAAGCTCGCTGCCATTCTGCTCAATCCTAAGAGCTCCCCTGTGAAGGCTCAATGATAATTTGGCGCTTCTTTTGTGATCGTCACATCATGCGGATGTGATTCTTTCAGAGCTGCACCCGAGATGCGAACGAACTGACCGTAATCTTGTAAGTCCTGAATCTTCGCAGATCCGGTGTAACCCATTGCAGCGCGAAGCCCACCGACCATTTGATAAACAGAATCCGATAACGGTCCGCGAAACGGCACTCTGCCTTCGATGCCTTCCGGCACCATCTTCGAAAGTCCGTCTTCGACATCTTGAAAATATCTATCGGCGGATCCCTCGAGCATCGCAGTCACCGATCCCATGCCGCGATACGTTTTGTATGTTCTACCTTCCAGAAAAACTTTTTCGCCCGGGGATTCTTCAAGCCCTGCAAATAGACTTCCGATCATAACTGTCGAGGCACCTGCAGCGATTGCTTTCGGAATATCCCCAGTCTGTTTCACGCCTCCATCTGCGATAATGGGAATCCCTTTTTTACGTGCGATACTTGCAGCTTCCATCACGGCTGTGAGTTGCGGCACGCCTACGCCTGCAACGATTCGTGTTGTGCAGATCGAGCCTGGCCCAACGCCGACTTTGACGGCGTCCGCACCTGCTGCGATGAGTGCAGCGGTACCATCGGCCGTCGCGACATTCCCGGCGATCACTTGCAGATCACGATACGTACGCTTGATCGAGCGCACCATGTCGAGCACACCTTTGGAATGTCCGTGTGCAGTATCAACTACCACAACATCTACGTTCGCGCGAACGAGGGCATCTACGCGCTCCATCGTGTTTCCGGCAATGCCGACTGCAGCACCAACCACCAGACGACCCGCTTCATCTTTCGCAGCTTGCGGATAGCGCTTCTTTTTCTGAATATCCTTAAACGTGATAAGTCCTTTGAGCCTTCCCGATCTATCAATCACCGGAAGCTTCTCGATTTTGTTTCGCTGCAAAATTGCTTCTGCTTTTTCGAGCGTCGTTCCCATCGGTGCCGTGACAAGATTCTCTCGAGTCATAATCTCGCCGATAGGCTGATCGAATCGAGATTCAAAACGCGTGTCACGATTGGTTATCATACCGACAAGAAATCCCGCATCATCGACAACCGGAATTCCGGAGATCTTATATTTGGTCATCAGGATCAATGCATCCTTGAGCGAGCGATCGGGTGTGAGTGTGATCGGCGTTAAGATCATTCCGCTTTCCGAACGCTTAACCAGATCGACCTCTTCGGCTTGTCTATCGATCGAAAGATTTTTGTGAATGATACCAATACCACCTTCGCGAGCAAGTGCTATCGCCATCTCGGATTCCGTGACGGTATCCATAGCGCTTGAAATCAATGGAATCGAAAGTCGAATGCGGCGTGTGAGGAATGTCGAAATATCTACATCGCGCGGAAGCACACTCGAAAAACCCGGCAATAGCAAAACATCGTCGTAGGTAATACCATCAAAAGTCAAAACCTTGTTCGTTGGTATTTTCCGTTTTGGATTGGTGCGTGCTTGAGCAGCCTGTGATGAGCGCTTCGATTTAGTTGAGATGCTGGGGGTACGTGTTCGGTTGGCCATGAAAAACTCCCTTAGTTACAGTTTGTTTTTCGTGCAAATATAGCTACATTGTGATGGGTGAGCTTGGAATCCATTTGTTTAATTCGGGCTGAAGCTCATCCGACGGGGTCTTAAGACTATTCTCGCAGGAGAGATAAATCCCCAAACAGCTCTAAAATAGGCAAAAGCAATGAACCAAGGGCACCAATGAGAGCGTTTGACATCTAACGAATTGTTATACCCCATACTTGCCCTAGCACCACAGCGATGACTCGCGAAGAGACGAATTTTCAAGCATTCGGCCAAGAGCTACGTAAAGCTCGGGAGTCGCTCGGACGCTCTTTAGATGATATCGCTGCCACGACGCGCATCAATCGTCGCCATATTGAATCGATCGAGGCCGGTGATCTTGGCGCACTACCAACGGGCCCTTATGTGCAAGCCTTCCTCAAAGAGTATGCAAGGAATGTTGGCCTCAAGCTGCCTTCCGATCTAAGCGTTGCTGGTACCAGCACATCTGGTGGGGCGGTGAAGTCGGTAACGCCGGCTTCGGGTCGTGGCGCAGCAACTGTTGGACCGAGAGCATCAACTACAAAGCCAGGAATCGGATCATCCGCATTTGAGCTTCCCTCAGCGGCAATCAAGGCAACGAAAGACACCGCGCGTTTCGCCAATCAGGCAGCGAAATCTGTAGCGCGCACCGCCGCAAAAACTACAGAAAATGTTTTTAAGAAAGTCGAGACCGGTGCTAAGGATGCGGTGGATGTATTCACGTCTAAGAGTCTAAGAGATGAGGCCGAACAAGTGCGCCGTGAGCGCCTTGGGCTTGAACCACTACCGGACGCAGTCGCCACTCGCGCTGTTCCGGTACGCAATGGCGAGACCGAACTTGATATCGCGTCGCTACGCTCGACGCTACGATCTGAGGAGCAAACGGCTCCAAGTCCGAAGCAGCCAATTACCGTTGTCGCCCCTGCATCCCGACGCGGTTCGGTGGAAACCCCCTTCTCCGATCTCGACGATGATGATCAAGATGAACTATCGGAATCCCGACCAAAGCGCCGAGGGCTTGCGAGCTTTTTATCTACGACAAATATTGTAATCCTCTCTTCGCTACTCGTTTTCGGCGCCGTGGTATTTTATGCGCTGCAAATGAACAAGCAAGAGAAAACTCCGGACGTGCAAGTGGTTGCTCCCGTAACTAAGGAGGATAAGCCTGTCGTGCAAAAGCCAGTGAAAACAATTCCGACAGTTGATAGTGCAAAAGCGATTGCTGCTGCGATCCCTGCAAATGACTCTCTACATTTCACGCTGCATGCCACAGAACCTGTTTGGGTTTCCATTTCGCCTGATGGCATCACACCGTTCAAAGGGGAGATCAAGAGTGGTGAGACGCGTACGTTCGCAGCGGCGAAGAAATTTGTAGTCTATCTCGGGAATCAACGAGCGCTCGAGATGACATTCAACGGGCAGCGTATATCACATCTGCCAACAGTTTCAAATTCCGGAGTCGTTGTGCGAAACCTGGTACTCACGCGCGACAAAGTCACACTCGATGGTGCACCCGTTTCTCTCGGGACTGCTGTTCGCAACCCATCGGTTATTCCTAGCACACCTACTGTAGCTACACCGAAGCCGCACGCGACGAGCATAACCCCGACTCCAAATCATCCGAAGGTCACTACGCCTCTGGTGAAGAGTGCTAACACTTCGAGTGTTAAGTCAACTTCCACGCCGAAGAAGACTACCCACGATTCCATAAACGGTACGCATGTAAAAACCACAACTCCGAAAAAGACTTCGACTTCCGTAAAGTCTACACTTACACCTCCGGAGAAGAAAGCTGTTGTCAAGAAGTCGCCAACGAAAAAAGCATCGTCTAAGAAATCTACGAAGGGTACTATCACGCCGATCGACCCAGTGCTACCGCGTCCTTAAGCGAGAACTTCGATTATGGATCAAAGGGCACAGCCTACTCTACGAAGCCGACCTGCACGGAGATTACGAATCACAGGGTGGATAAGTGTTAGTCTGATCACCATAAATTCTACGATGTTTCTCGTCGGCCT
>JBDTCS010000097.1:0-8864 GCA_039923455.1 Kapaibacterium sp. (SeqCode)
AGCGCTGGAATCTATCACGTTTCCGCGAGTGATGGAAAGACGCTCTACACACAGAAGTTGATTGTACCATAGATCACTAAATGCATGAGCGAAACCGAACCGGATCTAGTCCAGTACGCCGCATTCATAGTTTGGTTAGTAGTCTGAGCTCAGGTGGATGTAGCCGCATCCTTTAGGGTGCGTGGTACACCGGGAAGCAAAGGTTGGTAATGAGCTGCATGCAGCGGCAGCGTAAAGGTAATCGCGAAATCGACGATGACGGGGGATGACGCGATCCTCACTTCTCTGTGCTTCGACTAACAGTTCGATAGCGCCACCACGCACCCTAAAGCGGTGCGGCTACCGAGATTATGCTAGCTAACTTCAAAGTGCAAGTAGGCCTTGATGGCTTCATCCATACCGTGAATGCACGGCCATGAGCGCTTGCAATCAACCGAGAGAGCGTCTGCGTTAGAATAGGCAGACTCCCGCTTGACTTAAAAAGGTAGCGACGCTTTGAAACTTTGCATCCCCAAGGGGTTTTGAAGATGTCTATGAAAAAGAAGTTCAAAGCACGCATCAAGCATGAGGGCTCGGCGCTTGGCTGGAAGATCGTCGATATTCCATTCGATGTCAAGAAAGTGTTTGGCATAGGTGGAAGACTTCCGGTGAAGGGGACCGTGAATGGTTTTGCTTTTGCTTCGTCGCTCTTTCCTCGCAAAGACGGTCTGCACTTTCTGATGCTGAACAAACTCACGCAGAAAGGGGCGGATGTGAGCGCACTTGGTGAAATGGTTGAGATAGAACTTGAACACGATCCCTCAATCAGAACCGTCACAACACCGCCCATACTTAAGAAAATACTTTCGGAAGAAGATGGCTTGCTGGCCTATTACAATTCGCTGAACTACTCCACGCGGAAATGGATTGCGGACGCGATCACGCAGACAAAGTCGATCGAATCACAAAAGCGAAAGGCTGAGACAATCGCAGTTCAGATTTATGAAATGAAGGAGGGAGAGACTATTCCGCCGCCGATTCTGCAAGCCGTCTTCGCCCGCAATGCAAAGGCGAGAGCAGGGTGGGAGCTGTTCACGGCCTCGCAGAAGCGAGGTCATCTGTGGGGAATATTTTACTACAAGAATCCGGCGAGCCGACACAAGCGATTGGATCAAGCTGTGATGAAGATGGTCGAATATTACGAGAAGGCGAAGTTGAAAGACAAGTCAAAGTAAGCCAGCCCGTGAAGTAAATATAAAAGGTACTCTCCGAATCATCAAAGAGTACCTTTGCAATATTATGAGTCGAGATGCTTAGTATACCTCGAGGTATCTATCCAACTCCCATTGTGAAACGGAGAGTCGATAAGAATCCCATTCAGCACGTTTCGCTTCGACGAGTTTCTCGACAAGGTAATCACCGAGTGCTTCGCGAAGGACGGTATCCTTCTGAAGTTCTTCGAGTGCTTCGAGCAGACTCTTTGCGACAGTCGTGATGCCACGCGCTTTCGCTGTTTCGTCTGTGAATTCAAAGATGTTCTCTTCGACAGGTGCCGGAGCCGGAATCTTGTTTTCGATACCATCAAGCCCAGCAGCAAGCATTGCCGCAAACGCCAGATACGGATTCGCTGTCGGATCCGGGCAACGCAATTCTGCGCGAACTGCTTTCTCGCGGCCTTCGGTGATGCGCGGAATACGGATGAGCGCCGAACGATTGCGCTGCCCCCAAGCGACATACACCGGTGCTTCGTAACCCACGACGAGTCGTTTGTATGAGTTGACGGTTGGATTCAGGATTGCGTTCATTGCACGAATGTGCTTAAGCTGACCTGCGATGTAATGCTTTGCAAGCGCAGAGAGCTGATACTCGCCGTTCGGGTCGTGCATCAAATTCGTCTTGTTGTCGAGCGTAAAGAGCGACTGGTGAACGTGCATACCCGAACCATTGATACCCGCGATCGGCTTCGGCATAAACGTGCAGTGCAGATCATGCTGCATTGCGATCGACTTGAGCGCATACTTCATGATGATCACGATGTCGGCGCAGCGAAGTGCATAATCATACTTGAAGTCAATCTCGTGCTGACCAACAGCAACCTCATGATGCAATGCTTCGACGTCGATACCAAGCTCTTTGAGTGCAAAGCTCATCTCCTTACGAATCTCTGAAGCAAGGTCAGTCGTCTGATCAAAGTAACCGGCGGTATCATGCGGAAGTGGCTCAAGCTTGCCTTCTGCGTTTTTCTTGAAGAGAAAAAATTCGAGCTCCGGACCTGTATTAAAACGATAACCAAGTTTCTCTGCACGAGCGAGCTGCTTCTTGAGAATGCCGCGTGGGTCGCCTTCGAATGGAGAGCCGTCCGGCATATACACATCCGCAATGATGAGCGCTGTGACAGCGCGTGAATTGCGTGACCACGGAATCACAGCGAACGTATCCAGATCAAGCTTCAGATACATATCCGATTCCGAAATACGAGCGAAACCTTCGACACTCGATCCATCAAACCACACGTTCGACTCGATCGCATCTTCCAGCTTCGAGACGGGTATCGTGATCGCCTTCATGGCACCGAGAATATCGGTGAACATGACGTTGATGAATTCTACTTTCTGTTCTTTGGCAAGTGCAAGAACGTCCTTCTTACTCATTGACATGGTGTTGATCATTTAGAATGTTGTGCAATACAGTTTGTCGTAAAATTTTTCCTACAAACGCTTCTCTGTAAAATCTTTGCTGAGGAGTGCTTACTCTGTCTCCTTTTGTGTTAGCTCTTCGATCGGTAGCGAGAGCGTTTCTTTGTTCGTCGAGAGCACCACGTTTGTGCGAGTCGCTTTCACGCCAGGCCAGGTTTGGATCTGCGAAAGCAACCGTTCGAGTGTGGAGGTGTTCCAAGTCCGTATCTTGAGGACATGAGAACCATCGCCGGTTACGGCGTGAATCTCAAGCACTTCCGGATGCTCTTGCGCTGAACGAAGGAATTCGCCATAGTGTGAACTCGAATCTACTGTGACAAAAATGAATGCGGCAACATCGAGGCCGACGAGCTTCGGTTCGAGTTCGGCATGAAAGCCCTTCAGGATTCCGCGCTCTTCAAGTTTTCGCAGACGCTCGCTGATCGCCGGGATCGAGAGGTGGACTTCCTCGGCAAGTTCGTTGCGCTTTGTGCGACCCTGTTTTTGGAGCGTTGCGAGAATCTGAACGTCGATTTCGTCCATTCCGATGTGCTGAAGTGCCATCGGGGGCTTTTTTGAGCCGTCTGGCCTAACGGAGCGTGGAAAATCGGCTGATTTCAATAGAATTGTTTCGTAGATTTGTATGGCTGCAAATATACTTAACTTAATTAGTTAAGTCAAGTTATATATCCACTTTATTTAGTAAGTTATTAACAATGATAGACCTTCGTTCCGACACAGTTACCCGACCCAGCCCCGAAATGCGTAACGCGATGGCTAATGCCCCGGTCGGGGATGACGTCTTTGGAGAGGATCCATCTGTGATCGCGCTTCAGGAAGAGGTGGCTGCGATGCTCGGAAAAGAGGCCGCACTCTATGCACCATCGGGTTGCATGGCGAACCAGCTTGGTCTGAAGGCGCACACGACGGAAGGGGATGAAGTCATCATAGAATCTGGAGCCCATATTTTTAATTACGAGACGACTGCGGCGAGTTTTCTTTCCCGCATTCAGCTCTATCCGGTAATCGCAAAAGATCGCGGCATTCTGAGTGCTGAAGATATCGCACCCGCCGTGCGAGACAAAGCATACTATATGCCCGTCACCAGATTGCTTGCGATCGAGAACACGCATAATCGAGCCGGCGGGACGATCTATACTGTCGAGAAGACGAAAGAAGTTACCGACTTCGCAAGATCGAAAGGTATTGCGACGCATTTGGATGGAGCACGACTCTGGAATGCCTGCGCAGCGTTAAATGTCGAGCCGATCGATTTTGGAAAATATTTTGATACGGTATCGGTCTGCTTCTCGAAAGGTTTGGGAGCTCCTGTTGGTAGTGCGCTCTGTGGCACGAAAGCAATGATCATACGCGCGCATCGCATGCGAAAAATTTGGGGTGGCGGAATGCGACAAGCGGGTATTATTGCAGCCGGTGCACTTTATGCGTTGCGCAACAATAGATCGCGACTTTCTGAGGACAACGAGAATGCGAAGAAGTTTGCAGAGATCATTGCTGCCGGCACTTCGAAGGTGACGATCGATATGTCGAGAGTGCAGACGAACATAGTTCTGATCGAAGTCAGCGATCAAGACATACCGAAGATGATCTCCGAACTAAAAGACAAAGGTGTTTTGCTTTCGAGAGGTACGAATACGAGCTTGCGTGCCGTGACGCACATGGATGTATCAACGAAAGATTGCATTGCTGCTGCGGAGAGCATTGTGAAATATTGTAATTCCTAAACATTCGGAATCGGGGGACAGCATAGTGGAGCCACGACTAAAGGAAATATATTTTCGACACAAATGGAATTGCCGAGTGCGCTCGCATGAGTGCGACAGGCAAGGCGTTGTGCATAATGCGCGCTATTTGGAAATGCTGGAGATAGCACGAATCGAATTTTGCCGCGATGCTTTCGCGATTCCGATGGACCATGGTACGTTCGTCACGCACGATAAATTTTATTTCGTCCGTAATGCGATTGACTATTTTCGGCCCGCCCGCTTCGATGATGAACTTGAAATATATACCAGAGTTTCCAAGATCGGTCGCACGAGTATTACACTCGAGCAAATCTTGAGTAAACTCACAACCGATGAATCTCCGATCGTTCGAGTGATCGAATGCGAGAGTGTGATGGTGGCGGTTGATCCCGAGACTGATGTGCCGATTCCGATTCCGGAAAATTTACGGCACCGCATTCTGATCGATCCCTACGTAGAGACCGTATGACATCTGCTCTCAGCAACGCTTGGAGTCGAAGTGACCGAATAGGTAAGTGGGTCATCGCACTTCTGTTTGCGCTTGTGATCGCCAATATTTTCTTTGTATTCTTCGGCCATCCGGAGCAAGGTGACGACTCTTGGAATCACTTTAATTGGTTGGGGCAATTTACAAAACTTTATGCCGGTGGCTTGGCTTATCCGCGCTGGATGAGTGCTTCGAACGGCGGATTCGGATCGGCGACTTTTTATTTTTATCCCCCGCTGATTTATTTTATCGCGGCATGGGTGAATGAATTGTTTCGAGGACTCACGCCGTATCAACTCTATCAAATCCTTCAGGTCGCAGGAAGCATTCTCTCGGGCTTAGCTTTTTATCTGTTCGTTTCGAGAGTTGGGCTGCGTGGTTGGCAAGGGATTGCGGCGTCCATACTATACACGTGCATTGATTACCGTGCTGACGATATCTATTTGCGCTCGGCCCTCGGAGAGCACTGGGGTTTTGTTTGGGTGCCGATCGTTTTGCTGAGCCTCATCTATTCGTTCGAATCGGGCGGTGGAAAGGAAAGAGGCTTCCGCATTCTATTACTATCTGCGATAGCTTGGGCGGGGATTTTGCTCACCAGCATTCCAACAGCCATCGTTGTTGGTGCGGCGTGTGGTGGACTATTACTAGTTCGAAGAAGAGAACTCAGCGTGTTGCGCGTGGCTGCTTGGATATTGGGAGCAATCTTGGGCGTTGCACTTGCGGCATTCTATATCCTGCCGGTATTTCATTTTCGACCGTTGGTGCATCTCAATCATTTGTGGGATGTGTTCCCGTTCAAGCTGCCGGATTTTATGCTGCTCCGCATCTTCTCTCACGATGTAAAAACATTTCATATTCGTCGAGTGCTGATGCTTTTTGCCGCTTGTGGAATTGGGTGGTGGTTATTGCGCTCTCTCCACAGATCGAATGTATCGGCTGTGAAAAGATTGATGACACAATTGGCGTTGGTCTGCTGTGCATTAGCAATCTTTTTTCAGCTTCCGTATATCTCCAGTCCGCTTTGGGATTATTTTCCGGGCTTATCAACAGTTCAATTCACGTGGAGGTGGGATATTCTCCTCGTCGTTGCTTTTGCTCTTAGTTATGCAGCACTTCAACATACAGAATTTCAGAAACGAATTAATTGGACATTGATTGGACTGATCGTGATAACGCTGATTGCCGGAATTCGAATTAGCCTTTCGCGCAGCGATTATGGGGGAACAGTGCACCGAGAACATTTCGACTCACCGGAGTGGGCACCGATCTATACAAAGCCGGTTCGTCAAAATCAAGAAGCATATATGGTCGCGCATCAAAACGATGTGCCTATCACGTTGCTGAATCCGAATGTTGGCGACTCCGCTCTGCTGCTGAAGTCGGGTCCATCCGAACGAAAATATTCGGTTCAACTTGCGAAGCCGACCGAGGCAAAATTTCACATGTATTACTGGCCGCAATGGAAGCTCAGAAATGGGGAAGCGGAGATCGCCGCTATGCCCGACACAGCGGGAGTGATGACTGCACAACTCCCGGCCGGTAAGTATGAATTGGAACTGCGGCTCGAACGCTCGGAATCAGAAATTGCCGGCGTGAATATTTCACTCGGTGCGAGCATACTCTTTGTTTTGTTAGCACTCGTCGGCTTCATGCAGTCTCGTAAGCGAATTGCGTGATGAATCCAATATCCAAAACTAAATGACAATATTGCTCCTGCCGTTTGCATCGCTGGTGTCGGGTGATGAAGTATCCGCTAAGCTTGCGAGACAGATTCCGAGAATGATCGGTGCCGATATCGATCGGGCATGTGTCAAACATAATCTCTCTTCGAGATATCTATCATCTCGAGGGACGGCACCGGATGGCACACCCGCACTCGTCGCAACGACCGATCTGCCGACAGGCGGCGACATGAATGCGCAAGGAGAAATGTATCAGGCGGAGCTTGTTGTATCTGGGCGGGTTGGATTGTCTGACACCGGAATTCTGCTCGAAGTACATATTTACGATGTCAAGCAAAAGGAAGAGCGATTTGCAAAGCGTTTCGAAACGTTTCCAAGCTACTTTTTTGATTGTGTGGAGGAGGTCAAAGTTCGCATCACGCAGCTTTGTCGTGTAGATCTCGCTGAAGAGGAGCGTCTCGAGTTATTTCGACGCGCGACCGAAAGCTGGCAAGCCTATCTTTACTATTTGCTTGCCGAAGATGAACGCTATGGCTTGACGATTGGAGTCATCCCGAAAGATGCGCTCGCACCGTTGGTGTTATATCACGAAGCCCTAACGACCGACCCAACGTTCGAGCGAGCTGCACTCGGTTTGCAGCACTACATCATTTTGTTATTGGAGTCCGACTACGCATCTGCACTCGCGATCTCGCAAGCAACAACCGACATGCAGGAATATCTTGGCGCGGAGTTGATCGAAACCTTGCGCGAACTCACTTGAGGAATTTGGTTCAGCGCATTTGTTCGAACACAGTTCGCTGTGACTCTACGGTGTGTTGCATGGCGGTTTCCGAATGTGCGGTGCTTAGGAACATCGCCTCAAATTGCGCAGGTGCAAGATAGACACCGGCATTCAGCATACCTCGAAAATATTTCGCGTATTGAGTGGCGTCGGAGGTCACAGCCGATTCATAATCGGTGACGGAACGTGGAGTGAAGAACAGACAGAGCATCGAGCCGACGCGTGTTTGCGTCGCAGCAATTCCGCACTCAGAAATATTCTTGGCAAACGCCTCGCTCATGTGCTTTGCATTTGTTTCGAGTGTCGGATAAGGATTCTCATCACGAAGTATTCGGAGCGTCGCAAGTCCCGCGGCCATTGCAAGTGGATTGCCACTCAGTGTGCCAGCTTGATAAACCGGACCGAGTGGTGAGATACGCTCCATGATCTCACGTTTGCCACCGAATGCACCGACAGGAAGTCCACCACCAATAATCTTTCCGAGCGTCGTCAAATCAGGCGTGACTCCGTATAGCGCTTGTGCTCCACCCAATGCAACTCGGAAGCCAGTCATCACTTCATCGAATATCAAAACGATCTTATGCTCATCGCAGATTGAACGAAGCCCAGCAAGGAATTCGGGCGTAGCTGGAACAACGCCCATGTTACCCGCAATCGGTTCGACGATGATCGCAGCAATCTGATTCGCATTTGCTTCGACAAGCGCGCGCACACTCTCAAGGTTATTGTATCGTGCGTTCAATGTATCCATCGCGGTGCCTTTCGTCACGCCCGGTGAATTCGGAGTCCCGAGGGTTAGCGCACCCGAGCCTGCTTTAATAAGGAATGAGTCGGCGTGTCCGTGATAACAACCTTCGAACTTGATGATCTTGTCACGATCCGTGAATCCGCGAGCGAGTCTGATAGCAGACATCGTCGCTTCGGTACCCGAGTTGACCATACGCACGAGTTCGATCGAAGGCACAAGCTCTTTCACAAGTTCGGCAAGTTCAATCTCGAGTTCGGTCGGCGCACCAAAGCTTGTCGCGATCTCTGCTTGCTTGCGAATCGCTTCGACAACTTCCGGACGCGAATGACCAAGAATGAACGGTCCCCACGATCCTACATAATCAATGTACCGATTGCCGTCGGCATCCCAAATGTATGCGCCACTCGCTTTAGTCATGAAGAGCGGATCACCACCAACGGATTTGAATGCCCGTACCGGCGAATTCACACCACCAGGAATGGCAAGCTTAGCACGAGTAAAAAGCGACGAACTCTTCGAATGATCCATTCAGAAAAATATATAACTATTGTTGTGCGAGTATCACGGCTGCTTCGAGTGCAAAGTAGGTAAGAATGATCGAAGCGCCTGCTCGCTTAATGGCCGTGAGCGATTCCATCATCACGCGCTCTTCGTCGATCCAACCATTCTGAGCCGCGGCCTTGATCATCGAATACTCGCCACTCACTTGATACGCAGCAGTCGGCATTCCAAATTGCTCACGA
>JBDTCS010000098.1:0-7872 GCA_039923455.1 Kapaibacterium sp. (SeqCode)
GTGAAGTGGGCAAAATAGACTCCTTCGGGCAATAAATGCACATCGACAACAAGATTCGAATTGTTCTTGCCGGTCAAGTTATCCATTCGCATAACTTCTTTACCGAGCACATCACGAATGACGACGGAGCGAAGTTGATTGTTCACGCTTGAGATCGTTAGCGATTCTTTCGCCGGATTCGGATAGAGCGTAACGTCAGCCATTTTCGTCACAGTCGCCGCGACTGCGCTTGGTGAATAATCGAATGCATCGGAGGCAACTTCACAACCTGCTGCGCTCTTCACCTTGACCGTGTATGAACCGGAAGCACTCACTACGAGAATTTGAGTTGTCGCATTTGGAATCACGTTACCGCTCGAATACCATTGATAGCTCGGAGCTTGTGACGCGATAAGCGAATCACCCGATCGACTTATCGATGGCTTTGTCGGAAATGCGTTTACTTGGACCGTCACACTTCGTGAGGTATCTGCGCAACCAGCACCTGCATTGTTCACAACAACATTGTACGTCCCTGTCTTCGTCACCAGCAATTGCTGGCTGGTCGCACCGCTACTCCAGTGATACTTTCCGAATCCTGCTCCGGCATCGAGCATCACGCTACCGCCTTCACAAAAAACAGTATCGCCAACAACCGCCAACTGCACGTTCGGCTTCTGCGAAATAATCACATGCATAGAATCCGTCGCATCGCACCCGACGGAATCGGTTACGTGCAAAATGTAGGTCTTGGATGTGGTGGCCGGAAGCACAACATCTTTCGTCGTGCCGACAACTTTCGCATTCGAAGCATCCGTCCACGTATAATGAAACGGAGCAACTCCTCTCGGATCGGCGGAAACAGCAACGGTCTTCACGCCACATGCCGAAACATCTCCACCTGCACTCACGAGAACTTCATCGACATACACTGTTACGGTATCATAGCCACGAAGCATATTCGCATCTTCGACGGTCAAGATATAGGTAGTCGTTTTTGGAGGACGCGCTGTGATGATCTCATCTGTGGTGGTGCTCAAACCGAGATTTGGTCTCCACGAATATGTATAGGGCGCAGTGCCCGAAATGCTATCGCGTCCGAGTCGCACACTACCACCCGGGCAGACATAACGATTTGGGCGAGCAATCGCGACAGGCAACTCGACAAACGATGCGCACTTCGCAACATTGATTTTCGTCGAAGTAAGCGCTTTTTGCACGCGCGGATGAAACTTGAGCTCGGTGCCGAAAGAGGTCAGATGGCAATAGCTCATGATCGTGCCACGCGTTGGCTTTGGTGTTGGATAGCAACCACCTTCTGATGCGACGCATGAATCTATCGGAGGATTCCAACTACAATTGTGTGTATGTAGTGAACCGACAATATGTCCGAACTCATGCGAACTCACATCGACATCCCAAATATATCCATCGGCCGGAAAGGTGTAGTTGTTATTCAGGCCACACACTCCGAACGCATACGAGTTGTCACCTTCATTGCAAAGCGCATTCACATACGCGAGCCCACCTCCACCTTTATTTGTATAGAGCAACGTACCGGCACGATGCACATTGAACATGTTGGCGTGCCAATAGCTTGCAAGTTGCCCGAGCATCGTGCCATTGTCGGCACCCGTGTAAGGATCATCATGCATCCAGATTCGCAAGAAGCCGACGAAGAGTCCGCATCGAAGATCACGTTGATAGATATCGCTTTGTGCACCGACAACCGCGAGTACATAATTTATGCCCGCAACGGTATCGGAATTGTGCGCTACATAATAGGTGCTATCACATTCGATGGCAATAGAAAGAAGATGCACCATCGGATTTGCGAGTGTCTCTTTCGTGCCTTTGGTGGACTGCGCATCGAACGCTCTTATCTCTTGCATCAACTTTTCCATGCGCGGAATGTTCGGCGCAAATTCTTCCGACCCACATGTCCAACCGCTGCCTGATGAAGCGGCTGTTGGATTTACTTTCGAAATTATTATCGTCGGTTCACCTTCACCGGCATTCTTTAACGGTTGAATTTGATACCGATCAAGTTCGTCTCCATGATGAATATCAATATAGCCGATCGCATAGCTATCAAACACAGCGAGATATACGTGCGAGTCCGCCTCACCTTCGACGGTACCGTGCAGCAACACATGTCGCGGCGTCGAGAGTGTGCGATCACCTTTGCCTGAACCGAGTAGAACTTGAGCGTCCGATGTCAGAACCTCGAATTGCTCCAGCAATAAATTCACCCGTTTACCATTCAGCAAAATATTTTGGATAGATGTGATCTCATGCTTGCGCGAAGCCGCAGATCGGAAAATATCGGAGTTGATGTGATAATATGAGGCGCCGTCTGGTAGGTTGAACGCAACGTTTGGCCTCTGCGCGGGTTCCAATAACTCTGATACTGTCGAAGCCAACAAAGATGGCTGGCTCAAAAGGAATGCAGCACAAATTACAAAACTTACGCTCAGGAATTTTCGGAATAGCATTTCAGTCGGGACGGATGATTTCACAACACTTTGATAGGAAAGCACAACTTCCCAACCAAGGGGAAAAGTGTCCTCTACTTTTTTCTGAGGTGACACAGGGCATCATGGCATGCCTTCGTCATACGCTCCGTAGGAGCCAATATTCTCCCGATTATCAACCGCACGACTTTTGCGGGGATTAAGTATTTCGCTCCTACGGAGCTCTAAATCAAAAATA
Organism: Kapaibacterium sp. (SeqCode); assembly: GCA_039923455.1. Lineage (GTDB taxonomy): Bacteria > Bacteroidota > Ignavibacteria > Palsa-1295 > Palsa-1295 > JBDTCS01. Next base: position 2,692 of record JBDTCS010000098.1, read on the forward strand.
AAACCTCGTACCGCCGGTTGAAACCGGCGGCTACAGATGTTTCGCTCCTAACGGAGTGGGCTCAAACCGCTGTTTCCAGGCAGTTAGCTCCTCTTCTTGTCGAACCATCCCCCTTCGAAATTTATTGTAAAGGGGTAATGCCCGCTCGCCCGTGGGGCATTGCAACTCGAGGCCTGTGACGGTGTTCTCGTTCGGCAACCAGCGACCACCTGTGTGAAAATTGGAATCGACCCTAATTCTGAAGTTTCTTTGCTCACCCACAACGGGAATATGACAAGTAGCAATGCGTTGAAAGTCTTTTTTCGAATCTGCCTGCTTGCGTTGCTGGTTGGCGGTACCACTGGACACGCCCAATGGACTCGCATATCCTCAATCGGCGCTGGCGTTCGATCTTTCGGTGTGCTCACGTATAAAGATGGACTACTTTGGGGCGCAGTGAACCAGGTGATGCTCTCGACCGACAAAGGTACTACATGGCAAAGCCGGACCGTTGGCAACAATTTGTCGGTTTATGCAATGGATTTTTTTGATCAACAAACCGGTGCGGTTGTCACTTCAAATAATCAAGTTTATCTAACGCAAGATCAAGGGCTCACGTGGAAAGTGATACTCGCGCCAGGTGTTATTACTTCCGCAGTTCGATTCGGTAGGACTGCCTCCGATATTTATGTTGGCACGGAGAATTACAGATTTTTCGTATCGAGAGATGGCGGTGCTACTTGGGCGTCGCAGAATCTTAGTATGTGGATTGCCGACTTTGCAAAGCTCGCGGATGGTTCGATGACACTCGTCACGTCGAATCCGGTCGCAGAGAATGGCTCACTCTACACTTCATCTGATCAAGGCACGACGTGGATTGCGACGCCCGGAATTATTGGCGGCGACATTTGGAGCTACGCTTCTTCGATATGCAACGACGGATGTATTTATGTCGTCAACGAGCAGATTGCAGGTGCGAGCCGTCAGCAATCGCTTCTATGGGCAACGACGAATCGAGGTCAAACCTGGAAGAAGGCGCTTACGATGAACACAATGGATATGCGCGGATGCGTCGCAGTTACGCAACAGTGCGTATATGTTCCGACGCGTGGCTCGGGCGTGTTGCGTTCACTCGATAGCGGCCAATCATGGAAGTCGATCGGTGGGCCGACGTGTAATTTTGATTCTCGTGCAATCACGGCCATCAGCGACAATGAGCTCTTTATCACTGATGTGAACGGTGATGTCTGGCACACGACGAACTCCGGTGGCTTCCCTGTTCCCACACCTCGCGCGATAGGATCTATTTTGCTCAGCACAACATCGCCGTTCGCTGGTGACACCGTCGATCGTTGCCATACCATATCGAAGCGAATTCAACTGACTGCCTACAGTTGCCGAAATGCGCGGATCGATTCGCTTCGAATAAGCGGGTCGGATGCTGCTGACTACGTTATCACCTATCAACCCACGGCTGAGTTTGGTACGCTCGATTCTCTGACGATTCAATTCACACCCGAAGCCGATCGCACACACAACGCAAGTCTCGTGCTTTATATGCAAAACGGAGAGACACATACGATCGATCTTCAAGTTGCTGTTGCGAAGAATAATATTTTTTCGGTAGCGGGAGCCTCTGTAGCAACCGTGATCATCGGTGGCAATGTTGATGTACCGATCTATACAAACTACATCGGGGCCAAGCCATCGTTCGATTTATTGGTGAGTTATGATACGACCGTGTTGATCTATGATGGCGCGACACTCGTATCGACTCAACGGGTTCAAGAGATTGGCTCGTCGAAGCCCGGGCGCGTTCATCTCCATTTCGATGCAGCCGAACTTAGCATCGCACGACTTGCCGGGACGTTGCACTTTCGTGCGTTTCCGATTTCTTCGAATCTGACGGCTGTGACCCTTGATTCGCTGGGCACGAACGCACCGACAACAGCTTGCACACTCTCGGTGCCGAATGACACAAGTTGGATCACGATGCCAATCGGTTGTGGTACACCAACGCTCTCGAAATTTTTGCGCTATGCCGAGCTTCCAACTTTCTCTCTCACGCCAAATCCCTCGAATGGAAATGTGGGGCTTACATCGTCAGCCGATATCGGTGACGTGCGTATCACGATTTCGAATGCACTCGGCGCAACCCTCTTCTCCTCCATCGCAACGCTCCGAGCAGGCGAAACAGCTATGCTCGCAACTTCGCAACTTCCCGCCGGAGCATATCTTGTTCGGGTTGATTCCGGAGTGATTCGAAAGACGATCCGCATGATGCGATTGCACTGAGCCACTCTCGGATTCGCGAAGCCCGCTGTGTTTCTTCCTCACGCAGCCCATTCATCTCATCCTCGGCCTGAGCGAGCAACTAAGCGCCACTCCATTTGGTGAGTGGTTTCTATCATTTTACGTTGATCTCTTCGCGCATACTTCAAGGTCGATTTGGGGGTAAAGTATTGTTAACTCCTTCTTCCAGCAAAGCATCCTCTCTTACAATGTAAGCATGGTGGTCAAATTAGCTCAGAATCGCCAACTTCCCTATATATTTTATTGCGACAACAATAATTGCAAAAATTTTTTATGTCAAAACGAAACTTGTCGCAACAATCTTCGTTCTAACAATAGACTTAACCAACTATTGACTAATACAATGAGTACAACTACACTAGAGCAGCCAATTAGCGCACCAGTCGCAGCAAATACATCTGACGAATCAGTTTGGACACTTGATGCCGCACATTCGGCCGCGCATTTCTCTGTCAAGCACATGATGATCGCGAATGTTCGCGGATCGTTTGACAAGATTGAGGGATCCCTTCATTTGAATACGAAGGACATCACCAAGTCGCATTTGGAAGCAGTACTTGAAGTCGCCAGCGTCAATACCGGCATTGCCGATCGCGATGGACATTTGAAGGGCCCCGATTTCTTTGATGTCGAGAACTTTCCGAAGATCAGCTTCAAGTCCACAGCAATCAAATCTGTCGGCAAGGATGAACTAGAATTGCACGGCGATCTGACGATTCGCGACGTGACGAAAAACGTCATCTTGCAAGTCGAGGGGCCATCAGCTGAAATGAAAGATCCTTGGGGCAACACCAAGATCGCACTCAGCGGTACAACAAAGCTTAATCGCAAAGACTTCGGGCTTGTCTATAACGCGATCCTGGAAACAGGCGGAGTGATGGTTGGTGAAACGGTCACACTCACGATCGACGCTGAGTTCAGCAAGGTAGCAGTACCGGCCCTGAATTAAGTTAACACTCGAACGCAAGTGTGTTAATCCGGAAAGCGGGGTGGAGTAATCCATCCCGCTTTCATTTTAACGCTTTTGAATAAAAGTCAAGGAAAGTATTTACCAGCGCTCGCTCTTCGGGTCGCGAGTCATTAAGTCATTCGTCGCTGTGCGAGGGTCTTTATCTTCGAAAAGAATACGATAGGTCTCTTCGACGATTGGCATCTCAATACGGTGCAAACTGGCCAGAGCAAGCGATGACTCGGTAGTAGTCACTCCTTCGGCCACCATCTTCATCTCAGAGAGAATCTCCGAGAGCTTTCTTCCTTTTCCAATCTGTTCACCGACGAAGCGGTTTCTTGAGTGACGACTCTCACATGTTACGACAAGATCACCAAGTCCGGCCAAACCAGCAAACGTATGCTCATCGGCACCAAGTGCGATACCCAATCGGCGCATCTCTTCAAGACCGCGAGTAATAAGCGCGGCTTTCGTATTGTCCCCGAACCCAACGCCATCGATAATACCTGCGCAAATCGCGATCACATTTTTTAAAGCACCTGCAAGCTCAGTACCAATGACATCCGAACTGGAATACACTCTAAAATAGGGTAATACAATCGCTTGTTGAACCTCTTTGGCGAGTGCATGATCTTCGGCAGCGAGCACAACTGCTGTGGGAATTCCGCGTGCAACTTCTTCTGCGTGGCTGGGGCCTGAGAGCGCAAGCGTGCGACCAGACGGCACACCAAGACTTTGCGAAAGCACCTGCGTGATCCGCGCTAGCGTATTTCGCTCAATGCCTTTTGAAGCGCTTACAAAAACTGCGTCGCTATTCGAGTCGGTGAGGATAGCACGCATGCTCTCTGCTGCTTGACGCGTAGCTTGTGAAGGCAGCGCGAAAACATAGAGATGATTATTCGCGAGCTTCTCGGAATCATGCGTAACAGAAATATTGGGATGAAGCGCGATACCAGGAAGGTACACACGATTTTCGCGGGTCTCGGAGATCTCTTTCGCACGTGATTCCGAACGAGCCCAGAGGGTTACTGCGTGTCCGCGCTCGGCAAGGACTTGTGCGATCGTTGTGCCCCAACCGCCTGCGCCGATGACTGCTGTTTGCATGAGGTCGTGATAGTGGCGGTTGGAAATTTGTGACGCGTGCCCAGAGCGCGAAGCACTCTCGAAAAGCTACAACTTAATTATTCGCAGCTTTTCAAATCGATTTTCAACTCCGGCGATTAGCCGTGTTATGTTCGTCCGATGCGTGTAAATCAAAAAGAGTGATAACGCAATTGCAAAAAAGATCAGCGTATTGTAACCGGTGATCCGCACGCCAAACGCGTTCTCGCGCAAGAACATCGTGAATGGAAAGATGATGGCTGCGATAATCGAGGCAAGCGAAATGTATCCGCTTAAAAATACTACAAGCAAAAACACTCCTGCAGCGACGGCAACTTCGATCGGCGCAATACCGAGCAACATTCCGGCTGCGGTGCTGATACCCTTACCGCCTTTGAAACCCGCAAAGCAGGTATACACATGCCCCAATACCGCGGCGATTCCCGCGATGATTCGAAACACCGTAAGATCTTGAAATGGTGTGGCGTTATGGAATGGAAGTCCCTGAAAGAAGAAGCCCGCAAGCAACACAGCGCCAACGCCTTTGGCTACATCCATCACTTGCACCAGAAGTCCAAGCTTCCAGCCAAGCACACGGAAGGCATTCGTCGAACCCATATTTCCCGAACCCTTCGTGCGAATATCAAAGCCACGAAAGTACTTGCTCACCAGGATTCCGGATGGAATCGCTCCAATTAAGTAGCTGGTGAGAACAACCACAAAAAGACTCAGCATGCGTTACTGTATATGAAAACGAACCGACAACACTCTAAATTTTTGAAAGGGGAAAAATAGTATTTGCTTCATTCCCGAATCAAAAAAAGGAAATTTCCATAGGG
>JBDTCS010000099.1:0-10669 GCA_039923455.1 Kapaibacterium sp. (SeqCode)
GCTTCAACGAGAGCGTGTGGCTATTGTCATCATACGTGTATTGATCGGTGGGCTTGTACATCTTATAGGTCGAGAACAGACCCGAACTCTGCGACTGATCATACTTTCCGTAGTAACGACTCTGCGTGGAGTAGGAAGCTTCCAACTCAAGGATACCCTCACCGATCTGTGAACGACCGGTCAACGAATAGATATTGTTAAATTCGTTCTGTGCGGTCAGATTTGCTGGATCAGCGTAGACCGTTCCCACTCCATTGAATTGACGGCTTTCCGAAGATATATCAGCGTCCGCGGAAATGTTAAAACCGAGAAGAGCAAATGTCAGTTTGCCTGTTACCGAACGCGTATAGTGACTGTTGTTGGCTAACTGTCCGCCGGAGCGTCCTTGTGGATCGCGAACATCCAGGCCTAAATTCTGATATACTGGCGAGGTAAAGTAATTATCGAACTGACGCGTGTTACCTTTCGCAGTTACGAAATAATGGAGATCTTCACCGAGTGGGCCACCCAACGCGAACTCATAAATCTTGTCGTTCTGACCGAGCTGCTTGAGTCCATTGCCGGCAGAAGAAAACAGGGCCGGTACATCTTGACGATAATGGAACATGAATTCGAATGCTTCTCCGCCGCCCTTTGTCTGTGAGTTCACAAGACCACCGGTATAACCACCGTTCTCTGCACCACCACCGGCGCTGACAACCGCGATCTCAGAAATAGCAAACTTCGAGAGACTGTTCTGAAGTGCGCTTGTGCGACCATCAACCGGACTGGATGTTTCGACACCATTGATACGAATCGAATTCGAGGTGCCTCGGCTACCATTGAAGCTAAGACCACCACTCGACGCATCGGTATAAACACCGGGGGTGAGACGAATGATCTCGTCCAATCTCTGACGGCCAGGTGTATTGACAACTTGCGAATTACTAAACTTACGCCCGAGATCCACCGTGGTCTTCGAGACCATGATCTTCTCCGTCGATATGATGAGCGTATCACCGCCGGAGCTGAACAGTTTGAATGTAAGTGTAGTCGTTTGATCGGAGACAACTTTGACGTCAGCAATTGTCTGCGCCTTATAGCTTGCGTATTTTGCGACGACATGGTACGTCTCGCTTGGCGACACGTTACTTATGGTACCGACACCGTTATCCTTGGTGTAGGCTCCCTGCTTCGTCTCGATGATTTGCACGGAAGCACGAATGAGCACTTCGCCCGTTTTTCCATCGACGACCTTTGCAACGATCTTGCCGCTTCCCTGCGCATAGGCACCGAGTGTTGTAATCATCAGCAGCACGAGCGCCGCAGACAAACCAACGACGATGTTTCTGAGGCTAACGCTATTCCTTTTCATCTTTACGATTTGAAAACAATGGTTAAAACCGCTCAATATATTCCGGGATGTCCACGCTTTGTAGAACAGCTCGATCTACAGACGTACCTCTGAAAGTGAAGATCCTCGAAACGTCGATCAATTACACACCAGCGCTGCTCATTTATGATCGGGTCAAGAGGTGTGACACCTCTATAATCCTCTCAGAGCACTCCCGACAACACGAGTCAGAAGGCGCTTGCGTATTTCCGGAACACAACAACCGTCGATAAGTAGCAACCGGTAGTGAGAACGTACGTTAAGCTCAGAAGTAGGCCCTCACTTGAAAGTCACCCAAAACGAGTGAACTTGCACAGAGCCGGATGCTCAAAAGTATAGCGCGTGGCTGCGACTGAAAATCGAACTATGACATGAGAAACAAAGAAACGGGAACAAGGAAACAGAACACAAAGAGAGACAGAGAAAACTGACGGCTCCGGTATAACCCGGAGCCGCACAAAAAGAGAAAAACCTTATTTCGAAAGCACCATTCGCTGCGTGAATGACTCGCCGTTCGTCTTGAGGGTGTATTGATACACACCACTTGGCAAATTGCTTGCGTCGAACTTCACATCATGATGTCCGGCAGACTGCGTTGCATTCACAAGCGTTGCGACAGTGCGGCCGAGCATATCGGTAACACTGAGCACAACCTTCGAATTTTGCTTGAGATCAAAAGAGATCGTCGTCGAAGGGTTGAATGGATTCGGATAATTCTGCGCTAAACGGAATGTGGACGGTTGCGCTGGCTGCACACTGGCAAAGGTTGCAACGGTGTGATACCAGTAGTTCGAATCCCATGATGGACTCGTCGTGGAACTGAACGTACCTGCAAGAAGGTCCGCCTGGAAGATGATGTGATTCTTTGCGATGCCGCCGGTATATTCATTCCACGAAGATGTTTCCGCGTAGTGATAATCTACACGGTTGGCATCACCAGATGTGTTGCCAAGAAATTTCGTCGGCTCAGACCAAGTCATACCATCGTCGACGGTCTTTTGATAATAGATCGAACCATACCAATGCGTTTCTGAATTTCCGTTCTCATCCGTTACGACAGCTGTATCATTTTCCTGCACAGTGTAGTAATAGATCGAGAACACATTTGGATCGGAAGATCTCGCGAATGTTGGATATGCAATAAAACCTGGATCAGGGAATTTCAATGCCTGATCTTGCGGAAACGCTGTCATGTATGGCGATTGGTAAAGATAGAGTGCCGTATCACGCTCGCCAAGTGGGGTCGAGAAGTTCAGCGTGTATCCGGGTGAGATCGAGTAGTTGATAATGTTGAGTGGACGACCCGGAGTCCAGAAGAACACCTGACTTGTGTATGGAAAATAGTATCCGTTGGAGTCAGCGCGACCCATGATCTGCTCATCGGCAAGCCACGTGAAATAAGGTACATTGTTCTTGTAGAAGAAATCGAGACCAGCATTTGCCCCAAGACCTCTATTGTTATTCTGATCAAAAGCAGGTGGAAACACCGCCTTGATCGAATCCCACGTCGCACCGCCATCTGTGGATGATGTATAGTACAAACTATGATCCGGAATACCAGCATCCGGATTTACCCAGACGATACCGATCTTTCCATTTTCCGAAACGCGGACGATGTGATTTCCATTGGAAGAAAATCCTGCCGGATCGTTCGAAGCAACACCACCGACAATATAATTACTCGGTTGCCCTTTCCATCCGTCGAATGTACCGGTACCATCCGCGTTAAGCGTGATCGTACCAAATTCGAAGAAGTCGGGAGTTGCGGTTTGACCTGTAGGAGTCGAGTAGTCAGAAACAACGTACAACTTCGAACCAGCTTCAGTACCGGTTACAGCGATCGTAGGCCACAAGAGATCTTTCTGATCTCCGTTGAAATCTTTGTGACTGCAATCAATCTCAGCAAAATTTCCGTCGCCGGGTGCGCCCTTTTCGACGAAGACTGCGCTGATAAGATTTGTCGAAACAGCCGGGTCGATTCTGTGTGCCGCGATGATCGGCACATTTTTGCCGCCACGCTTCCAAAGGATCATGTCAGGATAGCCGAGGCGAATATTTCCGACAGCCTTCGGAGTCGTCCATGTTGTTCCGCCATTAGAGCTGAACGTGTAATACACTCGGCGACTTGGGAATCCGTAGGCAATTGTATCAGCTGGTGTTCCCGAAGCGGTCATCACGACAGCGTGTATGTTCATCGGATTTTCAGGATCCACCTGGACATTGTGCAAAGCTCTTGCATTTGTCTGACGGTCGTACTTACCGCCGATGTTCAGTGGTGTTGCACCCGGAAGAGTGATGGATGCGGGAAGATCCGCATTGTTACCGAAAAATGTTGCTGAGGAAGATTTCGCGGATGAAGCAGCCGGCTTCGACACTTCTCCCTGAACCGCACGGCGAACCGCACGCTGATTTTCAAGGGAAGTCGCACGACGAGCAGAAAGCTGCTGCGCCGATGCGCTACCACTCGCGACTAATAGACCAAGAGTTAAAAGTGTAAGTAACCTAGTTTTCATATGCTTTGGCATGATATACAACAACCCAGTAAAAACCGCCGGCAAGAGTTCAGAATGTCCGTTGACACATTCAAGTCATGCAAAATAATGCATTTTTTTGACGTGCACCTGAAATTAGCCCTATTTATCCCCTTGCGACAGTCGGAAAGAATCCGCGATTCCCTGCCGAATGAACGGAAAACCGGCTTGAAAGCCCGAATTCTGATACTACAACCCGTGACGCACTGTGCCCCAAAAACACTGCCGGTTGGCGAAACCAACCAATAGCGCTGCCGTAGAACACTGCTTCTCGGATTAACCCGAGAACACTCAAATGGCACCGAAGTTGCTAAAACGATGCATCGTAGAACACTTTTTCTGAGCAATAACTAAGAGTTCGTTCGACTATTCGGCCAGTAATTTTAATATCAAGGCTCGAAGTTCACCGATTCCCTTTTTCTTCACGCTCGAAGTTTTAATTGTCCCGAGCGCTGGAAAAATCGATGTCTTCAGCAGCTTTTCATGCCGTGCAACATCTTGCTGTTTGACTTTATCGATCTTGGTAAGCACCAGAAAAAAAGGTATCTTCTTTTCGGCAAACCATTCTACGGCAGCGACATCATTCTCAAGCGTTTCGTGACGTGCGTCGATCAGAATTCCAACCGCGACCAAAGTCTTCCTGGTCAAAAAATATTGCTCCGACACTTTCGCCCACTCAACTCGGTCATCTTTGGCAGCTCGGGCGTATCCGTAGCCCGGCATATCCACCAAATAAAACGAATCGTTGACCGTGAAATAATTTATGAGCTGCGTTTTGCCAGCCGTCGAACTCGTTTTGGCAAGTTGCTTTTGCTCAACGATCGCGTTGAGAAGCGTGGACTTGCCAACGTTGGATCTTCCGATGAGCGCAATTTCAGGCTTACCATCTTCCGGACACTGTGAGAGCGCCTTTACCGATGTGAGAAACTTCGCCTGGAATTTCAATGTGCTATAAATTATCCCAAGTGGGATCGATCAATCAACATAGGTGATTTCGTGCGAAGAAAGATTGATATTCTCTTCTCCACTCGCGGTCACAACTGCAACATCCTCAATGCGAACCCCAAATCTGCCTGCGAGATAAACACCCGGCTCGATACTAAACGCCATACCCTCTTCGAGCACAGTCTCGACGCCGGTATTGATAAAGGGCTCTTCGTGAATATCGATTCCGATTCCGTGACCGGTACGATGTACAAAATATTCGCCGTAGCCGGCTGCATCGATCACGGATCTCGCTGCTTGATCAACACTTCCCGTCGTCACGCCAGGCTTTGCGTGCGCATGCGCAGCAGCACGAGCAGCGTTCACGGTGTTGTACACTTTCTCAAAATCTTTGTCCGGATTGGCACCGCGCACAACGACCATTCGTGTCATGTCGCTTTGATAGCCTTGAAATGTACCACCAAAATCGAGAACGATCACATCACCCGCCTCGATGACTCTATCACCGGAATTATGATGTGGCTTTGCACCATTCGGACCTGATCCAACAATTCCAAACTGCATTTTCTCCTGACCGTTTTTGAGGAGTAGTCGTTCGATCTCTCGCATGATCTCGTTCTCCGTTCGGCCGGAGAATTTTTGTGCGATGAGTTCGGTGAATGTTTTATCTGCAATCGCGGCAGCAACTTTCATCGTCGCGACTTCGTCCGCAGATTTCCGCATACGCAATGCACCAACGATTCCGCTTGCCTTTTTCCAATGTGCCGTCGGGAACATTGACTGCAGATCAAGTAGGAATGCGCTCCAGAGTTGATCATCGACTGCGATCGTCGGAGTAGAACTTCCGATCTTGAGTGATGAAGTTACTGCAGCATTCGGACCTTCTTGATCGGTCCAGGTAACAAGATCAAAAAATGTTGCAGCCTCTTCGGCACCGAGTCGTTCGAGATGTGGAAGAATAAGAATCGGCCGACCTTCGAGTGGAAGCACGAACAGGAAGAGTCGTTCGCTTGACATGGCATTAATGCCCGTCAGATAGAACAGATTAGAACCCGGGCAGATCAATAGATGCGTGACGCCACTCGACTTCATGGCGGCGCGAGCCCGTTCGACGCGGGCAGAATAATTCACATTTGATCTGTTGAAACCCATGCGTTCGTGAGTGGCAAATCAGAAAGAGAAGAGGTAGGTATCAAACATACCCACCTCTGAACAATCAGGAACAGAGCGATCAGTACAAACGCAATAAAATTACTGCGCGGTAACGTTGACTTTTACCTTGCCCTGAACACCATGCTTCAACTTGATGGCAACTTCATGCGAGCCAAGTGTTTTGATCTGCTCATCGAGCGAGATCGCACGCTTATCAATCGCATACCCGAGATTGCCGAGGCTGTCGGAGATCATCTGTGCTGTGACCGAACCGTACAACTTCTCTTCATCGCCAACCTTCATCGGGATAGTGATCGAGACAGTCGAGAGCTTTTGCGCATATTCTTCCGCATCGATCTTCTCACGGCCGATCTTACGCGAGAGCTGCTTCATCTCTTCCTCGATGCGCTTGAGCGCACCTGGCGTAGCAACGTAGGCGAGGCCACGTGGTACGAGAAAATTACGAGCATAACCCGACTTCACATTCACTGGCTCGCCGGCTTTGCCAAGCTTCTCAACATCGTCACGAAGAATAACTTTCATCTCTTGGGTCTCTAACTAATTTGAAATTCGAATTCAAAACTTTTTCTTTGCGCGGCTTTAGCAGCCTGCGCCTTTCTCCTCATCTTTCGATCTGGGCTTGAGCCGCAAACCGAGTGATTCGTATGCTGCACTATCGGTGCAACCGCCGGACGAAACGAGTCGCGCCTCTTCCGGTATCATGCCGCCTTCTGCGAGTCCGATCGTCTCTGCATAACGGCTTTCGAGCAACTCAAACTCTTCATCGAAACTCGGTAGTTCTTCACCTGTTTCGGAAGTCGAGGCTTGATCGGCGTTGAATTCCTGCTTATTGAGGAATTGAATCCGATGCGCTTTGATCTCAACGACCGTTCGTGTTGAGCCATCTTCGGCGTGCCATGTTCTGCTCTGAAGCTCTCCATCCACGAGGACGGCACTTCCCTTTCGTAGCTTCACTACGCAGCTTTCGGCAAGTCTGCTCCAAGCTACGACGCCGACATAACAGACGTCTTCGGCCCAGTGATTGTTCGCGTCACGATACTTTCTATTCGAGGCAAGGCAAAAGTTTAGTACCGGTATTCCAGTTGTCGTCTTTCGGACGACAGGGTCCTTCGTCAGATTGCCGGCGATGAGGACTGTGTTCACCTCCGGCATTTTCAAACAGGCCATAGCACCCACTCCTAAGAATTCAACACAAGCCTCCCATAGAACAACTTGATCAGAACCTACCCTACACTTTCTGATCAGTGCGAGAACAGTCTAAAAATTAGACTGCTTCTTCGTCGACTGTCTCTTCTTTCATCTTCGAACCTGAAGCGCGAACACCAAGTCCGGCTGCTTCTTGTTCCGCGATGAGTGCATTCGCAGCTTCGAGTGTGCGACGTGCGATAACATCTTCGACGCGCTTCTTCATAGCTGCGCGGCTCTTGATATTTTCTTCCGGCATCACAAGTGTGAGCCAGCGAATGATCTGCTCGTCGAGCTGATACACACGCTCAAGCTTTGCAATCACTGTGCCCGGAGCGGTGAAATGCTCTGTGACATAAAATCCGTTCGTCTCATTCACGATGTCATACGCAAGTTTGCGACGTGCCCAACGCTCTGTCTCGATAAGTGTACCACCGTTCTTGGTGATCGTGTCTTCTACTTTCGAGATGATCGTGTTCATCGCATCTTCTTCGATGCTGCCCGGAATGATATAAGTCGATTCGTAACGTGTCTCTTTTGCCATTATTCGTATTTCCTTTGGATACTCGCGGATGTATTTTTTTGTGTCAGCACATCCGTGGAAATTGTGTGACAGATCACAACAATCTCTTCGCAGCCCCTCCCTCATAAGCTATGCGAGGAGCAGGAATGTGAGCTTAAAAATCAGATTCGGCTGGAATCCGACTGGGGCTAAACAATATGAATTGGAAGTGGTTTCATGATTTTGGCTTAAATCGAGGGTTTTGCCAAATCCAAAATCAGAGTGTGGATAACTTTGAGATTCTTGCTACGGGAAAGCGCAAATCTCCTATCGCTGTTTGCTTTTTCTTTAAACGATTGATCGGCCTCGGTTGTTTCGAAAAATCCACCTCAAAGCTCGCGTAGTGCCCAAAACCTACCGGAATCGGCAGGCAAAAGTTTCCATACAAAACCTACAACCTGCTATTCGAAACGAAAAGAGGGCAGGCTTCGCGCCTACCCTCTTTCGAATTTCGACTATTTCGACTCTCAGTCTTTCCCGAAACGCTTAGATGAAAAGCGGAGCGAGAACGAGCGTGATCGTGCTGAGCAGTTTGATGAGTACGTGCAATGACGGACCGGCAGTATCCTTGAACGGATCACCAACGGTGTCACCAACGACAGCAGCTTTGTGCGTCTCAGAACCCTTACCGCCGTAGTTACCCATCTCGATGTACTTCTTTGCATTGTCCCATGCACCACCGCTATTGTTTAGCAAGAGTGCAGTGAGAATTCCGACGATCGTACCGACCATCAAGAATGCAGCGACAACCTCTGCTCCGGTAGCTGTGCGAATGGTCGGATCATTCGAAATCGCACCTGCAACCGTCTCGATCACACCACCGCGTGCGTGGAAAATCCACTTGAAGATAATACCAACGGCGATCGGCATAGTGATAACGAGAATACCCGGCATCACCATCTCCTTCAAGGCAGCCTTCGTTACGATATCTACCGTGCGACCATAATCAGGCTCTTGCGTACCCTTGAGGATACCTGGCTTTTCTCTGAACTGATCGCGAACATCCTGAATAACAAATCCGGCAGCACGACCAACAGCCTTGATGGCCATCGAGGTGAACAAGAAGACGAGCATACCACCGAGCATTGCTCCGACGAATACTTCCGGCTTCGTGAGATCAACCGAATCAAGCTTCAAACCGTAGTTGCGAAGCTCTGAAAGATATGCGCTGAAGAGCAAGAACGATGCGAGCGCTGCGGATCCGACTGCATAACCCTTCGTAAGCGCCTTCGTCGTATTGCCAACTGCATCCAGTCGATCTGTCTTTGCACGAATCTCTTCCGGCTGTTGTGACATCTCTACGATACCACCTGCGTTATCGGTGATCGGACCGAATGTGTCCATCGCGAGAATGTACGCTGCGGTTCCAAGCATTCCCATCGTAGCAACTGCTGTTCCGAAGAGACCTGCATCCTTCAAACCCGAAGCAGCACCAACATAATACGAAGAGATAATCGCAACACCGATCACCAAGATCGGCATAGCAACGTTCTCAAATCCGACAGCCATACCAGCGATGATATTTGTTGCAGGACCGGTCTGTGAGGCTTCTGCGATCGAGCGCACAGGACGAAAGCGATACTCGGTGTAGTACTGCGTGATATAAACAAATGCAAGTGCGGTAGCGATACCGACGATTCCGCAGATGAAGAAATAAATCCAGGCATTTGCCGCAGCAGAATTCGGATCAGCCGGTGCGAGCAACCAATAGGCCGCAACACCAAAACCGATCGCTGCCAAAAAGCTTGTAAGATAATAACCACGGTTCAGCGCCTTCATAGGATCCTCTGTCTCTTTTGTACGGACAGACATGATGCCGATGATCGAAGCGATAAGTCCGAATGCTCTTGCAACGAGTGGGAAAAGAAGCACTCCCAAAATTCCGGCCTTGAACGCACCCGGATTCGAAACGAAGAGTCCGGCAGCAAGAATCATCGCTCCGATATTCTCAGCAGCGGTCGATTCAAACAAATCGGCACCACGACCTGCGCAATCGCCGACGTTATCACCTACGAGATCTGCGATAACCGCAGGGTTTCTCGGATCGTCTTCCGGAATACCGGCTTCGACTTTACCGACAAGATCGGCGCCTACGTCAGCGGCCTTTGTATAAATTCCGCCGCCAAGCTGTGCAAAGAGCGCAACGAACGAAGCGCCGAATCCGTAACCGGCGATGAGCAATGGAATCTTCGCAACATCCTGCACAACTCCGAATGCATCGACGAGTGCAAAAAGCCCTGCGACACCGAGAAGCGAAAGCGATACTACGAAGAGACCGGACACTGCACCACCGCGAAGAGCGGTCTGCAATGCATCGTTCAAACTTCTTGTCGCAGCACTCGCTGTGCGAATATTCGTGCGGATCGAAACCCACATACCTATATAGCCCGAACCAACCGAGCAAAGCGCACCAAGTACAAAACTCAGAGTCGTCCAGAAGGCGAGTGTCGTTGTGCTTCCGACAGGATCGTTCGGATTATGTGAGCGGACAAATCCATACACGATATAGATCAGTGCCGCGACTGCGACTGTGAGCATCAAGATCGTTTTGTTCTGTCGACGCAAAAATGCTTCGGCGCCTTCTTTAATGGCATCCGAAATTTTTCGCATCTCTGGTGTGCCCGTGTCCCGCTTCATTACGTTCGGGATCAAGTAGGCAGCGGCGAAGATGAGAGCTAAAACGCTTATTCCAAGTATCAGTGCTAGTTCCATTCGTCTCGTGGTGTGGTGGTTTTCTGCTTAACTATGGAGCCAAAAGCTCATATGAGCCATTCAATTTCCGCGAAAATACGTAGATTTTCCGAGCCATTCCCCGAAACCGCCAAATTTCTTTCCGCGAACCGTTGGAATTGTTGGTTTTATCGCCTACCCGAATGTGTGACACGAAGGGCCTCCTTCGTG
>JBDTCS010000100.1:0-3540 GCA_039923455.1 Kapaibacterium sp. (SeqCode)
TATATAGGAGTTGGGTTTAAAAGAACCTTTCGATCGCGCTCGGAAGCATGGCTCGCCACGTTGGCCAGTCATGCGTCCACTCTTCACCCCAAAGCTCGACGAAATTATGTATCCCCTTTTTGCCAAGTACCTCACCCATTATCCAGCTTGCATGTGGATCTTCATAATTGCCTTTACCGCTCATAAGAAAAATTTTGTTCTTCGCGCGGAGTGCTTCGAGAAGTGGACCATCGCCTAGGTTCGGAAGAAAATCTATGGGTGAATTAAAGTAGACGTCCTCATCATAGTAACCCTTCGCGTATTCTTTGAGATCATACACACCGGACATCGCGATAACGCCATCGAATAAATCCGGACGATGCAAAAGCATGTTCATCGCGTGAAATGCGCCGAAGGAAACTCCGGTTGTGTAAACGGTGGGTCGCTCGGTCGCACCCATCCGATCACGAATGAATGGCACGACTTCCTCCGAGATGTATTGATTGTATTGCACATGCCGGACCGCTTTGTCACGCGGTGCCATCGAATTGTTCAGCCAGCTTTCCGAATTGATAGAATTGATCGAGAAGCCCATCATCTTTCCGGATTCGAAAACGCCTTGCACAGCATCGATCAAATGGAATCGCTCATATTCCAAATAGTCCGCTGCCGCCGATGGAAACATGAGTAGTGCAGGACCTGAGTGGCCATACACTGCGACCTCCATCTCCTTACCAAGCGCTGGGCTAAACCACGAATGAATCGAACGGTCCATGAGCTCTAAAAATATTCGAATAATGTCACAATTCCAAACAGGTACCCCACCCGCGTTGTGTTCCGAATCGAAATATAGCCAACTTTTGAATATTCGAAACGGAAATGAACTCACTCTGCATATTTGGGGTAGTGTAGGGGTCGCAATACCGCATTTTCTTAGAGATAGAGTACCAATCGCTCGATCACATTTTTTTTGCATGCACGCTCTTACTGACTTTTTGCATTCGATCTTGTCCGCTGATGGAATTAGGCATCTGATCGTCACTGGTGGATACCTGGCATTGTTTATTATCGTCTTTGCGGAGACCGGACTGTTGCTGGGCTTTTTTCTGCCGGGGGATTCACTGCTTGTCACAACAGGACTTCTGATCGCGACGCATATCGTTAACATGGATATGTTGACGCTGAACTTGATCCTCATTTCCGCGGCTATTTTAGGTGACGCTACGGGCTACTTCATTGGGTACAAAGCCGGGCATGCACTGTACAACCGCCCCAACTCTCGATTCTTCAAGCGGGATCATCTGATGAAGACGCACAAATTCTACGAAAAGCATGGCGGCAAGACCATAATATTTGCGCGCTTCGTACCGATCGTCCGAACCTTCGCTCCGGTTGTTGCCGGTGCTTCGGAAATGGGTTATAAGAAATTTGCGATCTTTAATATTATCGGGGGTGTGCTCTGGATCGTATCGACTACGATGCTCGGCTACTCACTCGGAGGGATTCCGAATGCCGAACAATATTTGCACATCATAATCTTTGCGGTTATTTTTCTTTCGCTCTTGCCACCAATCATTGAGTGGTTAAGAAACCGAAAAACGAAGCCAGCCGAGGTGAGCGAGATTATTTAGACGCAGTGGCTTCAGCGGAGAAAGTATACAAAACAAGTTTCTGAAGTGGACGGCCGTGGCCCGAGCTTCTCCTTCAACCTGCCCGCGGTTCAGCAAAAACGAGCAGGAAAACTGAGAAACAATACGACCGTCCCCTCAGAAACTTGGATGTAGTAGTATTTGCGCTTTTTTGATGCGCTGTTCACTTGTCTCCACTTACACATTATCGACACGGCGATTTGCCAAATGTTACGCACGCGTTGCGCTTCTTCCAAATGTTTTTCAAAATCGTTGCCCCTACCGCCATCGGAAACTAATCAACTTGTTCCAACAGTTGTCTACACGTTACTCATCAAGAAGAGCCGAGGGACAGGCCCGTTGAAGCTCTAGCAACCGTTGGAAGTCATATTTCAAGTCAAGGTGCTAAATCCTGCCGAGGTAGTGAATGGTTAGAAATAATTGTTCCGCCAAGGAAAGATGAGCCGAGGTTCTGCACTCTTTGCGATGCCAAGAATTGGTTTACCAGTTCACCTTCGCAAAAAGCTCCAGCCTATTCGGTATCTTTCCGAATAGGTTTTTTCGTTTCTACGGGCGAAGTTTGCCCTAAGTGCGATCAGCCATTCGGAAACGATGCATTCGAATGTGGCCTCCGAGTGAACCCGGGCGCTCCCTTTCCTAGCTATTCCTCTCACGGCAATCCGCCGACTTCTTCTTGAATTAGAGTATCACAACAGATACACGAATTACGAATCAAGGAGAGACAACGATGCACAGCGAAACAAGCGCCATATTTAATACAACGCATACCGATCCACATTACGGAAGTATCGGTACGCCACTTTATCAAACTTCAAATTTTCGATTCAAAGAGGTTGGCTGCTCGACCGGTTATGACTACACTCGCAGCGGCAACCCGACTAGGGACACGCTTGAGAAAGTATTAGCCGGACTCGAAGGTGGTGCGCGAGCAGTTGCAGTCTCGACCGGAATGGCTGCGATCACAACTGTGCTGGAGCACTTCCCCGCCGGCGCGCATATTATTGCAACGCACGATTGCTACGGTGGCACCGCACGCTTGCTCAAGTTCTATCAATCGCAAGGTAAACTCTCTGTCACGTTTCTTGATCTGAGTGATCATGCTGCGGTCGAAGGTGCAATCACCGAGACTACACGATGTCTATGGATTGAAACACCGAGCAATCCTCTACTCACGGTCGTAAATGTTGCCGCGCTCTCGGCTATTGCAAAGCGTCACGATATTCTCGTCGCGGTCGATAACACATTCCTCTCTCCTCTTCTTTTTCGTCCGTTTGATTTTGGAGCCGACGTGATCGTGCATTCGACCACAAAGTGGCTCAACGGACACTCCGATGTTTGCGGCGGTGCTGTCATCTCCAAAACTGCGGAGCTCGGTGAGCGTTTTCAATTTCTCGCCAACGCACTTGGCACCACCACGGGAGCCTTCGATAGCTGGCTTGTGCTGCGCGGGATCAAGACACTCGCAGTTCGCATGAGGCAGCATGAACAAAATGCTCATCGGATCGCGCAATTCCTAAACACGCATCCGAATGTCGCCGAAGTATTTTATCCTGGTCTCGTTTCGCATCCTACACACGAACTCGCAAAGCAGCAACAGCAAGGCTTCGGAGGAGTTGTTTCATTTCGCGTGCGCGGCAATTCTGATGTTGAAGTACGCCATGTGCTAAAGTCCACAAAAATATTCACGCTTGCCGAATCACTTGGCGGCGTGGAATCACTGATCGAGCATCCCGCAACCATGAGTCATGCCTCGATGGGAGCGGAACAGCGAGCACACGCCGGAATCACCGATGATATCATTCGTATTTCCGTTGGCATTGAGCACATCGATGATCTGCTCGAAGATCTTGCAACTGCTTTAGATTTTGCAAGTATAACAAGTCGAGTTGGATTCAACGCAAACGACTCTATC
>JBDTCS010000101.1:0-21579 GCA_039923455.1 Kapaibacterium sp. (SeqCode)
TTCACCGCGATGGTTTGCTGCGGTTCGATCCACGTTCCCACAGCAGGCTCAATCACTTTATAATCGGCGTTGCCAATTGCCGCTTCAGTGAATTGGACAGCTTCACAATTGTTATTCGAGAGCGACGTAACAGCCTCACGTATTTCACAACGCGTTGCAGAGGTAAAGGTTAGCGAAGGACTTGCGAGTGTGATCGCAATAGTCGAACTTCCAATCCCAGCAACCGTGAGTGCTGTGTCGAAAAGGTGCTGCTCGGATTCGAAGCTGATTTTCACTTGCGCGAATTTCGTACCAGAAACGCTCGGTGCAAATCTTAGAATGAGAGAATCTTCTGCACCGCTTTGAAGAACGTGCGGATAGGGTGCCGAGCATAGTGTCAGAAAATTTGGATCGCTCGCCACTGCACTCTTCACCGTCCAATCGGAGCAGGAGGTATTCGCAAAACGAATCACCGTATCGCGTGAAGCACAAATGCTCGTTACCGGAAACGAGATATTCGACGCAGAGATGCGCGGAATAAAAAGTTGATCGCTGACAACTTGGAGCGAGAGACGTACCATCGTGTCGAACGATTGCGTGCCCTCGATTAATCCAAGATGAAGCTCTGCGCCGTAGAGTCCTTTGGCAGTTGCCGAACCGCGTACTGGAATCGCAATCGTCGCGCCCGGTGCGATAGCGATTGGGAAAGTAAGTGCACCGAGCGTTATCGCCGCGCCACTTGGAATCGTTGCCGAGATAAGTCGAATGGTATCGCAAAGTGTATTGCCGATTTCGATTGTGGTATCGAGCCTAACACAAGGGTTGCTCACAGTTGCGGTGAGTTGCTGAATAATTGGGCGCGAAGCTGTACCAACATTCAACGCGAGATTGATCGAGGTGTCATGCGTCGCGGCATCAATTTGCATGCCGAGTTTGAGCGTCGAGGTATAGCTGCCGGATGCATGCGCGAAGCACTCGATCGGCAATTCGATAGATGCTTGCGGCGCGATCTTGATCGGGAGGGTGAGTTTGTTCAGCGAAAATACACTCTTGTCCGTCAGCGTTGCCGAAGCAATGATTAATGTATCGCATCCAAAGTTTCTCAGCGTTACCGCTGTGTCAAGCCTGCTACAAGGGTGTGCGAGTGTTGCGGAAAACTGTTTATTCGGGAGCAACACATGAAACGCCGCTTCACGAAGTCCGATAAGTTTAATAACGGTATCGAATCCGAGCGGCCCGATGCGATACTGCACATGCAGCTCTGCGGTTTCGCGAGAGGTGCCGTTTGGAATGTAGGCAACTGGAATTGAATCTTCGCCCATGATATAGTGTGGCTGAAAATTCGAGGCGAGCGCAAAATGATGCGAGCCAACCAACTTCTCACTTACTACATAAAGCGCGCAATTACCCGGGTTGACAAGTTTTACAACCGTCTCAGCAACGTTGCACTCATGTGAGTAGAGTTGTATGATCGATTTCGAAAGCTCGATCGGGTAAACACTCGTCGATTGCAAGCCTGTCGGATTGTACCAGAGCCCACCGTTCTGATCACCCGCGATGATTGCGTTGTTCTCTACATAGAAACTGCAATCTTTGGTCGCCGAGGGTCCGCAGATGCTTCCCCAACTTGCACCCTGATCGGTCGAAACGCAAAAGCCTTGATCCGTCTGGACATACAACCTGTTGAGTACACCGCGAATATCACCAGTCGCGACACCCATGTTGCCAATCGTGCTGATGGTGTTCCAGGTAGCACCGCCATCATTCGAGCGATAAATGTCATTGGATCCTTCGGCGCAAGCGAAGTAGGTGTGCGTGCCTGCGATCGCAAGTGGGTGCCAACCTTCCGTGCGAAGGTTTGAAGGCTTCCACGTGGCACCGCCATCGGTTGTATAATAGTAGGTCTGCCAAAATGTCGAGATCACACCTGAGTATGCATCCGCAAACGCCATCCCGAGCACCTTAGCCGGAAGATATGTTGACCACGTGTCACCATTCGTTTTCGAAACTTCCGATGCACGAGACCAGTAATTGAGAAAGAGCCGAGCGGCAGGCTTGTGATAATAGCTGACCAGCGGGCAATTTGCGGTGTTCGGAACGACAGTCCATGTCAAACCGCCATCGAGCGTAGCGAAGCAACCGTTAATAGTGGCGTTCGTCCAAAGCGTGCACCATCCTGTAAGATTATCCTTAAAAGTAAACGTAGAAATGCGCTCGCCCGGGGCGGTCGTGCTAACGAGTTTCCAGCTTGCGCCTTGGTTGGATGTACGCCAGATCTCACCATTGATCAATCCTGCGAATCCAATTTCGGGCTTTTGTTCGGCGTCCAAGAAATACACACACGTCACCTGGCAACTGAAGCTGGCTTTTTTCTGCCACTGAGCCTTCAAGCTGCCGGTCGCACAAAACAAAAAGAGCAAGGCAGAGATCACTATGGAAGTAGATCTGCGCATTTTTGACTGTTTTATTAGGAGTGTGATGTCTGAAATGGCGCCTTAGGAGCGGCTTGCCGTATCAGACTGAGGCAATATAGCAGAGCGCGTTACGATATGCAAGCCTTTTGTCCAAAATAATACAGATTATTTTGGGCTGTTACAGAAAGAAACACGTACGCAAAAATATTCCCAAAACTGCACATGGTTTTCTTTCGTACGTAAGGAATTCGAGGTTCTCCGTGTTTGAGAGACAAGTAGTGCGAAGCCCTTTATTTACAGGGTGATTCACGAATCGACGCATCCCAGATCCAATCCTATTTTGGTGCACGAATTTGGATCAGCTGAGTCCGTCAATGTAGCGGTCACATTTGTGAGGCGGAGACCAAGGAAATGTGAACTCGCAAGCTTTGGGGTTATCTTTGTGCTACAAATATTTGCACCGATCTCAATTCAAATCTTCTCATTAGTTGATCAAACAATATCGCGCAGTGAATGTAGGGGTGCTGTGGGGAATATGCGCACTGTGTATTCTGCTTGCAGCGGGAATGCTCGCGTATCCTTTCGGGTACGATCAAGGAGCATTTGCAGTCGGCGGCGAAATGATCTTGCACAAAGGTGCAATAGTATATCGCGACATACTTGATACGAAGCCGCCCGGTATTTTCCTGATCTACGCGCTCTCGTCGCTGCTCTTTGGTCATCACGAGTGGTCGATACGTGCACTCGATGCGATCTATATTCTTTGCACAGCCTTTTATTTTTACAAAATCGTTCTGAAGGCACTCGCCGATCAGGGACTCGCACTCACTGCGGCGACCTTGCTTGTGCTCACGCACGTAACATCGGGATTTTGGATGACGGCACAGGCGGAGTCGTTCTCGATACTCCCTTCGCTTGTGATATGTCAGATGACGCTTGAACTTCGTGGCAAGCTAAGTTCACGTGGAGCGTTATGGAGAGGCACGCTCGCGGGACTCGCTGCAGCGTCGCTCTTCTTTCTCAAGTTCACGTTGCTAACAGTACCGCTCGCTTCGATCGTGTATTTGTTTCTGCGAACTGAGATTCCAATCAAAGAGCGAGTTCGATTTATTGGCCTCATGCTCGGCATTCTATTTCCTTCGGTGTGCCTCTATCTTCTCTACCTCTCACAAGTTGGCGGGCTTGCCAGATTTACGGAAGCACTTCAATGGGTTTCGAGCTACAGTGCGCTCGCACCGCTTTTGAGTTTTGAGACCATCAGCACCAAATACTTCCAGCTATTTCCTCAAAACCTAGTATGGTCTTGGACGCCGACAATAGTAGTCTTGGGAGCAGTTGGTACATGGCAATTTGCCAGAGG
Source organism: Kapaibacterium sp. (SeqCode) (assembly GCA_039923455.1). Taxonomy (GTDB): domain Bacteria; phylum Bacteroidota; class Ignavibacteria; order Palsa-1295; family Palsa-1295; genus JBDTCS01. The sequence goes on from JBDTCS010000101.1 coordinate 3,754, forward strand.
GGTTAGAACTTCTGACGACAACGAAGAAAGAAATTTCTATAGTCTTTTCTTTTTGCAGTGCTTCTTAGCGTTGCTCAGCGTACTCTACGAGCGTAAATATTTTCAGTATCACTATGCGCGCGCACTGTGGGCCTTGATCCCGTTTATCTCGGTCGGTGTATGGGAAGCGGCGCGTATGTTCAAAGATCTTAAGCTTCGTGCGATATCGAGTTCAACAGCAAGCACCCTTGTTAATAAGACTCTTGTGTATTTTGCACTTGTAATCGCACTTGCCTACTCTCCCCTTCCTCGACTTTTGTCACAGCCGATCAAGTGGACCTCGATGGCATTGCGTGGGACTGATCGATCTGCAGAAGTACAAAAACAGATTCCGAATTATTATTATTCGGATGTCATAAGAATGACGAGCGCGCTCAAGCCAAGACTTGCCGCCGGTGATTCTGTTTTCTTTTGGGGTAACGAAGCTTCAGTCTACTTTCATCTTGACCGTTTGCCACAGACCTTCGTGCTGACGAATACACCACTCATCACAAGTTGGACTCCGCTCGCCTGGAAAAGTGCAATGATGCAGCAACTAACGGCTTCGCATCCACGATTCTTCATCTCCGAGTTCGGCGATGCACGCGATTATATCAGCGGCACAACGCGAGATAGCTATCAGCACCTTCTCGATTGGCCGGAATTAAAGACCTACGTCGAGAGCAATTATGTTCGCACGGATTCTATCGGTCACTTTCTGATCTTCGAAGCGAAGAAGTAATGTACGCTTAGTCGCTGGGCATATCTTTACTTGCTGAAGGCGCTCATCAAGATTCGCTCACACAATTCTTCAAACGTGATGCCCGCGGCCTTTGCAGCTTTTGGTGTCAAGCTCGTCTCCGTCATGCCTGGGAGCGTGTTGATCTCCAGACAACTCCAACTATTATCAGGCCGCAATCTAAAATCAATGCGGGCATAGCCCGTCGCACCGGTTTGGATAAACACGGCGAGTGCATCTTGTTGAATTCCTTCGGTCACTTCGTCCGGGAGATCAGCCGGGCAGGTATAAACCGTCATGCCTTTGGTGTACTTATGATGATAATCATAAAATCCGCCCTCAGGTGCGATCTCAACGATCGGCAACGGTTCGTCATCGAGGATCGTAACGGTTAGCTCGCGTCCTTCGATGAATTCTTCGATGAGTGCTTTGTCCGAATAAAGTAACGCACTCTGCACTCCGGCGACAAACGCATCTGCATCTTTCTCTTTCAGAATCGTTAGACCAACGGTCGAGCCCTGATCGTTCGGTTTGATCACCATTGGAAGCTTTAGCTCATCACAGAGCATCGGGAAAAGCTCGCGCATTAGTTCTTCCGGAAGTCCGGCAGGCACGACCGTCCACTTTGGTGTGGCGATCTCGGACTCTTCCATGATGATCTTCGTGAGTGCTTTGTCGATGCAGACCGTACTCACTTTTGCGCTTGAACCTGTGTATTTTTTGCCGAGCAATTCGAGCACAGATTGCAGCGGCCCATCTTCGCCTGGCACTCCATGCAATCCGAACACCACGACTTCTGCATCGCGCACCGCCGGTGACATCAAACTATCGAGCAGCACCGAGCCTTGCGATAGATCACCAAGCGCATCGAGCGTTGGTGGCGCGGTGTTCGGAGGGTTGGATTGAAACTCGTCGATTCGCATTGCTCGGCCTGTCGCGGGATCGAGCAATGTCACATCGTGACCGTTTTTTTCGAGTGCCTTCGCCATTCCAAAACCGGAGACGAGCGATACATCGCGCTCAGAACTGGTCCCGCCAAGTAACACGCAGAGTTTCATAGAGTGATGACTACTAAAATAATAAAGAGCGACTGAGCCGGTCAGAAATTAGCAAACAAAAGAACAACCGAGCTTAACTTAGCCAAGCACAACATTGACAAGCTTATCCGGTACAACAATTAGCTTCTTGATCGTCTGACCTTCCAAATGTTTTTGCAGTCTCGGATTTGTGCGCGCAAAATGTTCGAGTTCTTCGCGCGAAAGCCCTTTCGGCACGTTCTCGAGTTTATCGCGAAGCTTACCGTTTATCTGAAATACAAGCGTGACGGTATCCTCGATCGTTTTAGCGAGATCGAACTTTGGCCACTCGGCAAATGCGATCGAATCATGATGCCCAAGTCGCTGCCACAATTCCTCAGAGAGATGCGGTGCAAACGGAGCGAGCAATTGAAGGAAGGTCTGGAGTGTCTCTTTCGGAACGCCGAATTCCTCGTCCAAGATTTTGTTGAGCAGTATCATCAAACCACTCACCGCAGTGTTGAGACGAATCGACTCAATATCCTCACCGATCTTTTTGATCGTCTGATGCAGCAAGCGTTCGAGTCCTTTGCTCGGTGGCTCGCTCGAAAGTCGCGATAGATCCGTCACACCATCGGGATCGACAACGAGTTTCCAAATTCGATTGAGAAAACGATCGACGCCATTGATCCCTTCGGAATTCCACGGCTTCATCATTTCGAGCGGACCCAAAAACATCAGATACATTCTAAGCGTATCTGCACCGAACCTCGAAAGATAATCGTCTGGATTCACGCCATTGCCGAGCGACTTCGACATCTTCACGCCATTCTCGCCCAGCAACATTCCCTGATGGAACATTCGCTTGAACGGCTCCGGTGTCGAGAGATGGCCCAAGTCAAATAAGATTTTGTGCCAAAATCTTGAATAGAGCAAATGCGTAACCGCATGCTCGGAGCCACCGATATAGAGATCAACCGGCAACCACTTTTGCTCCAGCGACTTATCCAAAAACACTTCGGAATTTGTCGGATCGATATAACGCAAGTAATACCAGCATGAGCCGGCCCACTGTGGCATGGTGTTCGTTTCGCGACGCGCGGGCTTGCCGGTCTCCGGATCGTGTGTGTTCAACCAGTCGTGCATCGTTGCAAGCGGTGACTCGCCGGTGCCGGACGGACTATAGCTCTCCACTTCCGGAAGCATAAGTGGTAGTGCGCTCTCGGGCAATGCCTTCGGATAATCACCCTCGCCATCATTGACAAATATGATCGGGAATGGCTCGCCCCAATAACGTTGACGTGAAAAAAGCCAATCGCGAAATTTATATTTGATCGAAGCGGCACCAAGCTTTTGCTCTTCGAGCCATTGAATCATGCGCTCCTTCGCGTTCGCAGTCTTCAGTCCATCGAGAAATCCGGAATTGACAACATAGCCATCGTCGCTGAATGCCTCGGAAAGCGCTTCGTTAGGATCACCGTCCTGATGCGTCACAACGCGAACAATCGGAAGTCCGAACATTTGCGCGAATTCAAAATCACGTTCATCGTGACCCGGCACCGACATGATCGCACCAGTGCCATACGACACAAGCACATAGTCCGCGATCCAGATCGGTATCGGTTTGCCGGTCGCAGGATTGATCGCAAACGCGCCGGTAAAAACACCCGTCTTTTCTTTGCTTAGATCGGTGCGATCAAGATCGCTCTTGCGTCGAACGGCTCCGAGATACGCATCGATCTCCGGTCGTTGTGCGGCCGTTGTAATTTTTTCGACGAGCGGATGCTCCGGTGCAAGCACCATATAAGTCGCACCAAAGAGCGTATCAGGACGTGTTGTGAAAACACGAATGGTCTCGGTCCCTTGCACGGGAAAATCTATCTCTGCACCGATACTCTTGCCGATCCAATTGCGCTGCATTTCGATTGTGCTCTCAGGCCAGTCGAGCAACTGAAGATCATCAAGCAAGCGATCTGCATACGCAGTGATACGTAACACCCACTGACGCATATTCCGCCGAATGACGGTGTAACCCTTCTCTTGTTGATCGGCGACTTCTTCATTTGCGAGCACGCTCCCGAGTTCGGGGCACCAGTTCACCGGTGCTTCGGAAATATATGCGAGTCTGAAATTCGAAAGCAGATCTTCGCGATCTTTGCCTGTTGCTTTCGCCCACTCTTTAGCCGTGTAACGGCGAGCGGTGGTTGGCAATGGAGATGGAAGATTCTCGGTGCCGAATTTTGCGAGATGCTGCTCAAGCTTTGCGATCGGACGTGCTGCTTTCGCGGTCTCGTCAAAGTACGAATGAAATATTTGCAGGAAGATCCACTGCGTCCACCGGAAATAATTCGGATCGGTGGTGTTTATCTCACGCGTCCAATCATACGAATACCCAAGGGCATCAAGTTGTCTGCGAAAACTTGCAATATTTTGCTCGGTGGTGATGCGGGGATGGAGTTTATGCTTGACCGCATATTGCTCCGCAGGAAGTCCGAACGCATCCCATCCCATCGGATAGAGGACTTCGTATCCGGCTGCTCGGCGATAACGTGCAATGATGTCGCTTCCCGTGTATCCCATCGGATGCCCCATGTGGAGACCGCTGCCGGAGGGATAGGGCAGCATATCCATCACATAATACTTTGGCTTCGCGGAATCATGCCGAATGCGAAACGTCTCGTTCGCCCGCCAATAACTCTGCCACTTGCTCTCGATATCGGAAAAAGGATACGGCATGCTTTCAGGTCTAAAATACGATTCAATTCGTGAGGATTTTCCAACACCGAAAGAGGGAGTCTTGTCTCCCAAGGTAGCTGGGATGACCTTTTTTCGTATAGTGATATAGATTCGCTCCATCTGATTCGATTTCATATTTCGCTCCTCCGGAGCTCTTGAATTCAAGAATGCATCGATACCCGGCGCTTACGCACCGGGCTACAATTATGCCGCTCCTCCGGAGCTAAGAATCGGTGTACCATCTCGGGCGAATTGCGACCTTGAAAATATTGCACCGCATCAGCATTCCGAATTAGACCTCGCGACTACACTTTATCGCAGCTCCGTTAGGAGCAAAATAATTGTAGCCCAGTGCGTAAGCGCTGGGTTAGGTGCGTATTTTTTCCCAGAGCTCCGTAGGAGCGATATAGACCCACTGCGTAAATACCGATGCTATTTCGCTCCTCCTGAGCTCTTGAATTCAAAAATGCATCGATACGCGACGCTTACGCACCGGGCTACAATTATACCGCTCCTCCAGAGCTGAAAAATTTGGTGACGGCGCTAGAAATACGGTGGTGCAGACGATATATTCTGTGATGATTTTGCTTGTCGCAAATGCACGTCGTCTTACCCGCGGAGCGGCGGTGTACTCGGGCAGCCCAGGCCGAAGTCCGCCCGGCGGACGGAATCCTGGGTTACGGATCTCCCCTGACCAAGAGCCCTGGAAGGGCGGTGTTTGCAGGCTACGATTTTTATGAAGCGACGCCTGTGAATTCGATTCTTCCCATCAAAAACGTGAATGTTCACGGCCTTCGCGATGTTCTCAACCAGCCGATGTTTTCTCAGGATCTACGTCTTGTTGCCAACTGCACCGGTGGGTGTTGAATCAAAATTCGAATATTATGCGTCGTAAATTATTACTCCTGGCTTTTCTATCGCTCGCGAGTTTCGCACTTCCGCACACACAAGGCCTCCTTGCACAAGGGATGCCGATCGATAGCCTGATGCCGAGGCTCTTCGGGCAATTCCCGAACAAAGCGCAACTGCTCGAACTGCGCAATGATATTCCAAACTACGATAACCAACGTGTGTGGGGACTCGCGATCGGAGATTTCAGCAACGACGCACTTCCCGATCTTGCGATATCGCTATATGATATCAAAGGCGGCAAGAACCAAGTCACCGTTTATTTTTTCCAGAACATCATCGGCGAGCATTTTCAGAAGATGCTCGAACGCATCGTGCCCTATGTCGCGTCTCCGATCGAGGTGGGTCTTGTCACGGAAGGGTCTGTCGTAACGATCGTGCAAAAATCTGCGGATCAACATTGGTTTCAACAGGGCTACTCGCTCGAAGATGGTGATGTCGTCTTGGTCGATCATTTCGAAACGGAGAAAGAAGATATCGCCGGCACAAAGCCGCGATCCATCGGTCACGAAGTCTATCGCAACTACGAATCACTCTTGACAAGAGAGACTTATTTTACCGGTAAGACAGATGAGCCGATCTTCAACTCGAAGTATTACACATTCCCGTCCTATCGCCGATTGAAAAATGTTTATCCCGGCTATGGTTACGGGATGATCGACACCACGCAATCCTTCATCACGGAAGGACTTGGCTTCCGAAGTAATTCGGCAGATCTCGCGATCGGACAAGCGGTCACGAGTTATGACGACGACTATATATATTTCTCGATCAGCGTTCGTGATGATAACATCGTGACCAATATGCCGAAGGACGAGGCGAATGACCGCGTCTCGCTGTGGTTCGATACACACATGAAGGGTGACCGACACATCCTTAGCAAACAAGGTGGCTTCCCGACGTTCCGGACGCTGATTGATTCGACGATCTATAACGTCACCTTCATATTGCCATCGGCTCCTGGCAAAGTTACGCGAATGCTTTATTCCAGTGGCGCTCCGCTCAGCCCATCACAAGAAGAAGCAATGAAGAGCCTCAAAGCGATGTACACACCTGATTCGACCGATGCTTCGCAAACGGGTTACACACTTCGCGTGCGCATTCCCTTCGCATTCTTAGGCTTCGAAACAAATCCCGTTCATACCTACGAACGCACCGGTGCTGATCCATTCGTGAATGAAACTGACACAACCGTTGCACCGAAGACAGCAGCGCTGAGCAACCTTGAAGAGTTGCCCTCTATCGGATTTACGGCAGTCGTATATGATATCGATGATGCCTCACGACCGGAGGAGGTAACGGTGCAAGCGACGAGTAACTTCAAGCCCGGTGATCCTTCGACGATGGGTACGCTCATCCTCGAACCGAGCACGAAGTTTTACGGAGAAGTTTCGCCGACCTACGAGGCAACCGTAAAACAAGGACTGACCGGCGCAGGATTTTAGTCTACGCTTTCCGATACATTCGTCGACGCACCAGTTCAGATTGATCACCGTTTCCTCCGCGGTTTTATCAACTTCGCAGGAATGACTTCGATGTAGCCCTATGCCCATTGATCCGAAGAAAAAATTGATGTCAGGCGTTATCCTGGCTACTATTATTTCAATCGCGCTTGCCTTCGTCGCATTCGAAACGACACACTCGTTTCTTGATGCTACCTTTTGGGTCGAACACACGCATGAGGTTATCTCTGAGGCAGAGTCTATGCGAGCTTCCCTCAACGCCGCGGCACTTTTCGCAGGAACCCACCAAGTAACCACGCTCCCAGCCTACGACTCCCTCTATTGTGTTCGACGAGATACTGCGCTCGCACAACTCGCGAGACTCGGAATACTAACCAGCGACAATCCAAGCCAAGAGGCACTGCTCTTCCAATTGCGGCCACTCATCCTCGACTTCATTGCCAAAATGAATCTGGCGGTTCAGGATGTTATCCCGGGATCCTCGGAGCGGAAGCTACTCTTGAAGGAGATCGCCTTACCCGACTCGTTACGTCCGGTGCTACTCACATTCATCAATGCCGAACGTGGATTACTGATCTCGCGTCGCGATAAGTACAGAGCAGATGAGAATAGTACGGAGATACTGTTCGCAATTCTCGTCGGAATAAATATGGCCCTCATATTCGGAATATTTTATGTAGGGAGTCGTTACGTGCAGGCGCTCGAACAATCGAAACAGGCGCTCGTGGAAACCGGCGAACGATTTCGTCGCTTCACAGAATCAGCATTTGAAGGACTTGTCCTCGCAGAGAACGGTAAGCTCTTGGATGTCAATCGTTCGCTTGCCGATATGCTCGGCTACGGGATCGACGAATTGATCGGAATGCGTGGAGTCGAAATAAGTACCTCCGCTCTCGAAATGGAAACATTTTTTAAAACCGGCGAGAAGACATTTTTTGGTGCGGAATTTATTCGAAAAGATAAGACGCTATTCCTCTCGGAAGTCCGTCGTGGAACAGTAGCGTATGAGGGACGTCTGGTTAATGTATATGCGGTCCGAGATGTAACAGAGCAGATTCGAATTGCTAACGAATTAAACGAAGCAAAAGAACTTGCTGAACAATCTGCGCAAGCCAAATCCGAGTTTCTTGCGAGCATGAGCCACGAACTTCGCACCCCGATGAATGGGATTATCGGTATGACCGGTCTCTTGCTGGATACACCACTCACCGGTGAGCAAAGGGATTTTGTCGAGACTACACAGGCTTGCGCTGACGCACTTCTCACGGTCGTTAATGATATTCTCGATTTCTCAAAGATTGAAGCGGGCAAATTGCAGTTCGATCAAAAGGATTTCAGCCTGCGAGCATTAGTTGAGACTACGCTCGATATCGTTGCAGAGCGCGCTTCATCCAAAAATATCGAGTTGCTCGCGACGATCGATGAAGACGTGAATCCCCTGCTTCGTGGGGACGATGGTCGTTTGCGCCAAGTGCTGCTGAATCTTATTGGCAATGCTATCAAGTTTACTCACGAGGGTGAAGTGACACTGACCGTTTCGAAGATGGAGGAGACGGGGCACGATGTTTTGCTTCGTTTTGCGGTCACAGATACCGGGATTGGTATACTTCCTGCGGTTGTAACAAAATTATTTGCCCCGTTCTTTCAAGCCGATAGTACAACTACGCGAACCTATGGTGGCACCGGACTCGGGCTCGCGATCTCGAAGCATCTAACGGAAATGATGGGTGGGACTATTGGTGTTGAAAGCACGATCGACGTCGGCTCGCAATTCTGGTTCACTGCCCGATTGAACAAACAACCTGGTGCCGGAGAAGCACTGCCGGTTCGCACGGATCTCGAGGGCATTCGAGTCCTCATCGTCGACGACAATGCAACGAATCGAAAACTCCTGCATCATCAATTGCTCAGTTGGAAGATGCGTGACGAGAGTGTCAACGGTGGTGAGCAAGCCCTCGAAGCGTTGCGCGAGGCCGCACTTGCAGCCAAGCCCTTTCAGCTTGCGGTGCTCGATATGCAAATGCCGGAGATGGATGGGCTGATGCTCGCGAAGGCGATCAAGTCAGATCCGCTTATTCGCAATGTGCAACTGGTGCTGATGACATCACTAAGTCGTCGAGGTGATGATGCGTCCTATTATCGATTGGGTATCGAGGCCTATCTCACCAAACCGGTGAAGCAATCGCAACTCTTCGATGCGCTTGCTACCGTCATGTCCAAACGTGATCACGATATGCCGGAGACACATCAGCCGAGTACAGCACCGGTAAAATATCAGGATCAGATTATTCTGATCGCAGAGGATAATACGGTAAATGGAATGGTCGCTCAACGACAACTTGCAAAGCTCGGCTTTACCACAGATATTGTGACGAACGGATTGGAAGTGTTAGATGCGATAGCTAAAAAATCCTACGCACTCATCTTAATGGATTGGCACATGCCCGTGATGGATGGGTTCGAAGCTACTGCCGCAATACGAAGACGTGAATCGCCGGGCAAGAGAATTCCTATCGTCGCGATGACAGCGAACGCAATGTCAGGCGATCGGGATAGATGCCTTGCGGCTGGTATGGACGACTACATCAGCAAACCCGTTCGCCCGCAAGAACTCAGTGAGATATTAAATAGATGGATCGCCGTTGCAGTCAAACCGGACGTGATGGGTTTGAGTAGCGTTATTCCACCGTCACTTGATCCGCGGATTATAAAAGATCTTCTGGAGTTGCAGACACCTGAAGAGCCGTTCTTCCTTCGTGATCTTGTTTCAGATTTTCTGATCGCTGTTCCGGCTCGACTTGAAACGCTCGAAGCTGCTTGTATCAAGAACGATCTCAAAAGTGCGATGCAGATCACACATGCGATTCGGGGTAGTTATGCGAGTCTCGGCGCACGAGATATGGGTGCGATGCTAAACACGTTTGAAAATCAATTGCGAGAAGGATCACTCGAAGGCTGGCGCGAGCGATTAGATGAAATCAAACGGAACGCGACTTCTACCGAAACCGCACTCCGATCACTAATCACAACCTGATCTGTCTTGGTCTCTGGCTTTCTAGGATTTTTGCTACCGACAAAATCGTTAAGGAAGGAGTATCGTTGGTTGATTTCCTAAAACCATAAAATCTTTTGTTGGCACATGACCACACAACACGCAACTGCGGCCAGTGAATACCTTGAAGTTATTCGAGAGCAATTCATCGGGCAGAAACAACTTGCAGATAAAGCGCTTGCACAGATCGAAGGAGCGGATTATCATGTTGCGATCGATCCGGAATCCAATAGCATTGCTACTATCATTAAACATATCGCAGGCAATGCGATCTCTCGATGGACCGATTTCCTGACGAGCGATGGTGAGAAACCCGACCGGCATCGTGATTCGGAATTCGAAGATAATTTTACTTCGAAGGAAGAGATTCTCGCGTACTGGGAGCGAGGATGGGATTGTGTTTTTCTTGCAGTGAATGCGCTGACGGAGGATGACTTGCTCAAGACGATCTATATTCGCGCAGAGCCTCACACCGTTATTAAAGCGATCAATCGACAGATATCCCATTATGGATATCATGTTGGGCAGATCGTTTTTCTGGCCAAGCATTTTAGATCGGATAGCTGGAAAACGCTCTCGATCGCGAGAAATAAATCAAACGATTTTAAGCCGTAGAAAAACTAAAACAACAAAAAAGCGCGGGACTTTCGTCCTGCGCTTTGCCTTTCTGTGCGGGAGGGGGGACTCGAACCCCCACACCTCTCGGCGCTACCACCTCAAAGTAGTGCGTCTACCAATTTCGCCACTCCCGCTCCTTTTTTCCCAGGGATATTCTCCCCAAGTGCGCCTCTTTCGATTCGCGTCGTGAAAACTGGTAGTCAGGGTACCAAGTTCCCCCGAAAGCGAATCAAGCACATTCAGCCGGCAGCCATCACTCATCCTGGGACCTTTCTCGAACTCGTCTATGCACACCCAACCGAAAATCCCTTATAAGTTTTCCGGCGTTAGGCGTTCATTCAGATAGCTCTTGACCCCCTCGATCGGCAAACGGATTTGCTGCATGCTATCACGCTCACGAAGTGTGACGGTTTGGTCTTGCAGCGTGTCGGAGTCGATGGTGATGCAGAACGGCGTGCCGATCTCATCTTGCCTGCGATAGCGTCTGCCGACTGCACCGGAATCATCATAAAATGTTTTCATGTCCCGACGCAGATCGCGCTCCAGTTTATCGGCGATCTCAGGCATGCCGTCTTTATTTACCAGCGGCAGCACAGCAGCCTTTACCGGCGCAAGGAATGGATGCAACCGAAGCACCGTCCGCACTTCCCCATTCACTTCCTCTTCGGCAAAAGCATTCGTCAGAAATGCCATGAAGCCACGCGAACCACCGGCAGATGTTTCGATCACAAACGGCACCTCTTTCTTCTTCGTCTCCTCATCATGCACCGAAAGTGACTTACCGGAGAATTGTTCATGACGAGATAGATCGAAATTGGTACGATTGTGAATACCCTCGATCTCTCCGAAGCCAAACGGAAACTCGAATTCTATGTCGACCGCGGCTTTCGCATAGTGCGCAAGTTTTTCGTGCGGCTTGAACCGAAGCTTTTCCGGTGACATGCCATACGCGATCCACCAATTACGACGCGTCTCTCGCCACTCTTCATAAAATTTTTCGTCCGTGCCTTCTTTCACGAAGTACTGCATCTCCATCTGTTCGAATTCACGCGTGCGAAAGAGAAAATTCTTCGTGTTGATCTCGTTTCGGAATGCCTTACCGATCTGGCAAATTCCGAATGGCAACTTCTGCCGTGAAGATTGCATCACGTTGAGTACATTCACGAAAATACCTTGCGCAGTCTCGGGGCGCAAATAAATCGCGTTCGTTGTATCTTTGACCGGCCCGAGATATGTCTCGAACATGAGATTGAAATTACGCGGTGGCGTGAGGGATTTCAGTCTACCGCAATTCGGACAAATGATCAGCTCTTGCTCGACGAGTTCATTAAAGAGTCCTTCGCTTGCTTCGATGCGAGAGAGAATTGCCTCGGCAAGCAACTCCTTCTCGACGTTCGCATGCATGATATCGAGTGTTTTTGCGATAGCCTTCAGCTTTTTTTCCGACATCTCACCGATCAAATGATCGACACGATAGCGCGATTTGCACTCGCGGCAATCGACCATCGGATCAGAAAAATTCTGAATGTGACCGGAAGCTTCCCAGACTTTCGGATGCATCAAGATCGCGGCATCGAGCCCTTCGATATCGCGGCGATAGGTCATGGATTTCCACCACGCATCCTTGACGTTCTTCAGCATCTCGACGCCGAGCGGGCCGTAATCCCAGCAGCCATTGAGGCCACCATAAATCTCGGACGACTGAAACACAAATCCCCGCCGTTTGGAGAGGGATACGATCTTTTCAAGTTGCTGCTGAGCTGTTACCGGTGCTGCCACGCTATCTTAGAATAAATATGCTTAAAAAATTTATCGAATTACTGCAAAAATACGGCTTTAGTTAGTCGGCTTCCAAGAATGAACAAATACGAATTTCGGCTTACATTGTCTTATTGCCTACCGAAATTTTCTCAACTCCCGCTTCCAATAGCCATCGAGCTCCTCTTTTTTCACTCCGAGCACTTGCTCCAATCGGGCAAAGAGATCGGCGTTGCTCTCACCGTTTGCCAACAACAGTTTCACTGCGGCCGGACCACCTTTCTCGTTCGCAAGATGACAAAACAGCGCGCCCGTAGCATAGAACAAACCTGTACTCCCATTGCGAAAACGTATCTCGAGAAGATCTTTGAACGAAAGATTTGGCAGCGAATCAAGATCTGCGTTTGCTTCGCGCAGACATTCGCGAAACGTCTGCTTATGGCTACCACCGAGGTAGGTCGCGATGCCTTCGCTCAGCATGATGTGACAATGATCGAATTGCCGAAATAGCACATGTGTTAATTCATGTGGATACCACTCCGAGCCATTGCCGCTAAACACTTGCGCATTCCGTTGATCGGCAAATCCCTCCGCACCACCCAATCCACAATCGACACCAATCATATCAAAGCACTCGTCCTGATTATTGCCAACGAAGAATTCGATGTGCTCAGGAAGTATGAGTGCAAACAGTTTCGCCACAGAATCTGCAAACTGCGAAGTTCGCTTTGCTAATATTTCGTTAAACAGATGAGCCGGTGATTCGATAAACGTAAATCTTCCGAGCGTTTTGCGAATGTAATTGCGAGTCACGAATGGCATCGCATTGAAGAGCTTCCACGCACCCTTCTCCTGCCCCGCGAAGACTCGCATCATTCCCCAAATATTTTGCTGCCTATCTGTGCGGTCGAATTCACCTGGCGATATGAAGACCGTTCGCAGTTCGTAGAACTCCCCGTTCTTTTCGACACTAAGCAATTCCGGCTTCCACTCGCGGACCTCTCCCGTCGAGTACCGATACATCCACTTCCCCGCCAGATCAAAGTTCGGGTAGTGCGACTTCTCCGAAGCTGACCAGTACGGATTATCATAGACGGAATCGGGTCGAGCGTTGAGATACGCCTTCCATAAATGGTATACTGCCCGAACATTTGGATCGGTTGTGTCCACACGAATACTTATCGGCACTTCGATCTGAACTTGCTGTGCGTAGCCTCGGAGAGAGAGAGCGGTTGCAAGCAGCAACGCCACAAGTGCAAGTTGCCGACTCCACGCAATAAAAATTCTTTGCCCTATCAGAATTCTACGACTCCCTTTTTTCATCAGCCAAGAACTGGTTCAATTTCTAATAATTCTGAGACTCACGCGTCATTCACCTATAAATCCCGCTCTACGTTTTGACAAAACGGATTGCAAAAATCGAGAAACCTCATTCGTGCATGCGTGTCCTTGCTGCATATCGTGCTCAAAGTAATCACGAGCGAGTGCATGAGTAGGTATCTCGTTACCGTCACATTTTTATCAGCAACTTTATGAAACCTCGTTACCATTTTATCGGAGCCCTCTTTTCGCTCCTTCTTGCAACAACAAGTTTCGCCCAACAATGGTCGAAACAAACGAACATTCCAGTCGCAGGACTCGATGCGGCAGTCTCATTCACGATCGGCACCAAGGTTTATTTTGGCGGTGGCTCCGGCTCGCTCGAGTTCAATGAGTTCGACCCCGCAACAGGTAAATGGACAAAGAAGTCCAATCTTCCGGGTGTTGGAGTAGCGCGCGGTTTTGGTGTCGGCTTCAGCATCGGAGATAAAGGATACGTGGGGCTCGGCACAGATATTTCAACGGACAACAAGATTACTTACCTCAAAAAAGATCTCTGGCAATACGATCCTGCAACAGATCACTGGACGCGCAAAGCCGATCTCCCAGGTCCCGAACGCGATGGTGCTGTGAGTTTTGTCGTGAATGGGAAAGCGTACGTAGGCGGTGGTGCTGGGGGCACAAATCTTTATTCGGATTTCTACGAATATGATCCGGTGGTGGATGTGTGGGTGCAAAAGGGTGATCTCCCTACCGGCGGCCTTATTTTTCCCGTCGCCTTTACGATCGGTAAGTATGCGTACCTAACGACGGGAGAGACAAGTGCTGAGATGACCGATATGTTTCGTTACAATTCGATCGATGATACTTGGGATACCGCTGCAGCGTTTCCGGGCGCTGCCAGACAATGTGCGGTGGCGTGCGCGATCAATGGCAAAGGCTACGTTGGCTTCGGTCAGAGTAGCTACAAAACCATCTACGGAGATATGTTTGCCTACGATCCGGTGAAGAATACCTGGGCGAAAGTTGGATTACCTTCGGCAGCAGGTCGTGCATGGTCGACCGCAACGGCGGCCAATAACAAGATGTATGTTGGCTCCGGTTGGGATTTCAGCAATAGTTTCTTTAATGATTGGTGGTCGTTCGATCCGGTTGCTTCCGGAGTGGAACAGCCGAAAGCAAGTGGTGCAGCACTTACCGTGTATCCGAATCCGGCAACAACCGCGATCACACTTGAACTGCCAAAGTATGAGGGCCGTGGATTACTCACGATCTCGGACGGACTTGGTCGGATCGTTCATTCGGAAAATCTTACGAGTGCAGTCAGCACTTCTCAAACCAACAAAATGCGAATTGAAATATCCACTCTCGCAAGCGGTGAATATTTCCTCTCTCTGCATGCGACTTCGGGCAACTTCATGCAGAAGATCGTAAAGAACTGATGTGAAGACATCGGAAACAGACGAACCGAGAAAGACAAAGAGAGAAGGGCTGGAGTGCGAAAGCACTTCAGCCCTTTGTTTATCACCTCTCCAACGCTGTATAATCCGGTGGCAATATCTCGAGCATCGCCTCTAACAATCGTCGATTAATTTCGACAGCCGTGCTAAAAAAGCGCAAGAACTGGGTTTTGTGATCACCTTCACCAGCCGGATCCGGCAACGGCCAATGCCACTTCTTCACTTTGATCGGAAGTATCGGACACACTTCCTCGGCACAGAGTGTGATGACAAGATCAAGGCCATCGAGATCGATCGTGCCAATGGATTTGGAATATTGGCTGGATATATCTATTCCCAAATACTCGAGCACTTCGATCGCGTATGGATTCACAACCGTAGGCATCGATCCGGCACTCGCAATCAGAACCCTGTCACCGAAGAATTTTCGCGCGAGCCCTTCTGCCATCTGACTTCGTGCAGAGTTTGCCACACATAAAAACAAAACGTAAGGCTTACCTTCCTTCACAGTTGACACTCGCCTTCATAAATATTTACGTGACTGCCGTCGGATAATATTTTCGCTTCGCCCATAATGCAAGATAGACCAAACCAATAAGCGCTGGCACTTCGATAAGCGGACCTACTACTCCTGCTAATGCTTCTCCCGAGCTCACTCCGAAGACTCCGATAGCAACAGCAATCGCGAGTTCAAAATTATTTCCGGCTGCGGTGAACGATAGCGTCGCATTGCGTGCATAACTCAAGCGCAACTTTAATCCGATTGCAAACGAGACACCCCACATCAAAATAAAATAGACGATGAGCGGCAGTGCAATGCGTGCAACATCGAGCGGGTGTGCCGTGATCGTCCCGCCTTGCAATGCGAAGAGCAGCACGATTGTGAAGAGCAATCCCCAAAGTGCAATGGGTCCAATGCGCGGAAGGAATCTGGTTTCGTACCACGTGATCCCTTTCGCTCGCACGCCGATCTTACGCGTAAGAAATCCGGCTAAGAGAGGAATGCCAAGAAAAACAAGCACCATGCGAGCGATCTCCCAGATCGAAACATCGAGCGTGTGCGTCTCAAATCCGAGCCAGCGTGGGAGTATCGTGAGATAAAAATACCCAAGCAATGCATAAGCGAAGATCTGAAAAACGGAATTCACTGCGACGAGTACCGCGGCAGCTTCGCGGTCGCCGCATGCAAGTTCATTCCAGATCAACACCATCGCAATACATCTCGCGAGCCCAACGATGATAAGCCCAGTCCGATACGATGGAAGATCGGGCAAGAATATCCAAGCGAGCGCGAACATAAGCGCCGGACCGATCACCCAATTAAGCACGAGCGATGGAATGAGTAATCTTCTATCGCTCGTAACATTCCCAAGTTTGCCGTAATTCACTTTTGCAAGTACGGGATACATCATCGCAAGCAACCCGAGTGCTATCGGCAGCGATACCGTTCCGATCTTCACTGTGTTGAGCATCGTACCAAGTGCCGGATAGATTTTTCCAAGCAATAGGCCGAGCGCCATCGCGACACCAATCCAAACCGGAAGATAACGATCCAGTATTGGTAGTTGCGTTATGACGCTTGGTCGCTCGGAGGTCTGCATGCTGAGCTGAACAGTGTTTGGAATATTGTGCGATCTTTTAGCACCACGCTTCTTAGCAGCAAGCATCGGCCGCTACCACAGCGAGCCCTGGCACAGAGATCGTCGCACGAGCTGTTGGCACGCAACAGTTGGCGCTTGCAGTAGTCGTATCACGTGCCTCGACGTTTGCTTCCGTCACCACAAATATTTCCCATGCGTTACCATCCGGATCGTGCACCCAGATCTTGTCTTGCTTCGCGTAGCAACAGGTCACATCCATCTCATCGAACGTGACAAGCCCCGATTTTTCGAGCCTCGTTTTGGCTTCGAGAACATCCGCTGTTGTCGCAACTTCGAAGCCAAGATGATTCAAGCTTCCGTTTGCTTTTGCTCCCGTTGCCACCGCTTTGTTTGCAGTTGCTTCGTCAAATTGTTTTTGGTTAATAGAGAAATTAAGGGCGGGCGCTTGCAATTCAAACTTCGCATAGTCCGCTCGTACTTTCTTCGGGCTAACCCCAAAGAGCGCTGCGTAAAAACTGATGGAGGTTTCCACGTTCGCGACATCAAGCGAAACATGTGGCCGAAGTGCGCCAGGGATTTTCACATTTTGATCAGACATGATGGTTGATCGGTTTAGTAATTCCGAATGAATCTATCAACTATATGCACGACTACGCATATAGTGGTAAATAAGTTTCGGTAATCCTTCTGTTAGTTGCAGGATTTCTTGGAGGAACATACCATGTGCGTTGAGCGATCAACACGTCTCGCAATTACATGCTTTGAGCTTTACAAGATCGAGTTTTAGACCCGGAAGTTTTCCGGCGGCTTGTTCGATGAGTTCGAGGACGCTCTCCTGCATTCCATCCTCCGCATTCATGATGGAGTAATAGACCCACAGCCCGGACTTTCTGCCGCTTATAAGACCGACGGTGCGAAGCTTTGCGAGATGGCGACTTACGTTGGTCTGCTCGAGTCCGGTTGCATCAACAAGATCGCAGACACAGGTTTCCCCATTTTGCAATAGTAGCGAGAGCAACCGAATACGCGTTGGCTCCGCGAGCGCCGAAAATAGCTCGGCGAGCTTTTCTGCTTCCGCGATCGAAGTAGTCGCTTTTGATTTTATCGTCGCTTTTGTTTTTGCAAGTGTCTTTGGC
>JBDTCS010000102.1:0-12079 GCA_039923455.1 Kapaibacterium sp. (SeqCode)
TCTCAGGCCTATCGGAGAATATCCTAAGTGTCACCGTCGAGAATATTCTCGGCAAAACCATCGCCGAGTTCACTCATCCAGAATCTCCCAGCCTCAAGCTCGATCTCTCGCAGCAACCCCCCGGCACATACTTCGCCAGATTCGTAACAGCCGGCGCGGTGGTGGTGAGGAAAATCACTCTGAAATAAATACACCGCGACGAGTATTAGCTCGAAACTCAACAGGGGGTTGATATCGTGTGGATTACTCCGTTGATAACTTCGCTGTTGAATTCAGGGCGGTTTCGGCGGTTCGGAGAGAAGTTTAGGGGCATTTTGAAACATCGGCTCCATTTGGATCGTTTAAAGAAAAAGCAAGCCCACATTCGCGGTTTATGCTTTTCTTCCCGCTAATCATTCGAAGTTATCCACCAGCATCATTCGATCTCGTTGCGAGGGAAAGCAGGCGTTTACTTGTCCCAACGAGAATTTGATAAAAGCCGGAATTTTTTGTAATGATTTCCAGTTCTGACGGCACGCGAAAACCAGGAATTTTTCATAGAATTCCAATTTTAGTGTGGCCAGCCAGGCAAAGCGTGGGGCTTAAAATGGCGAAATCCGCTTGTATTTAGCAATATTCAAGCGCCGGGACAGCAACGATGATACTATCAATTAGCTGTTCGCGTGCGCGGGAGTTAGGAGCTTTTTCAGGCACAAACAGATAGAATACTTTGCTCAAAAGATGCATGGATGAGCGATCATCCGTTCGCGGGATTACCCCTGTCCCTGTTTTTTGCTGTACATCATCCCATTTTTCGGTTTTTTTCGCTTTGGGTTTCCCAATTAGCGGAAATTTTGCGTCCAATTCCGGGCAGCAAAACCTCCAGACCGAATCTTACTCTTTAGAAATTCAGACCTAACGTCTATATATGCTTACCCATTTGTGGTAAGTTGATTAGCGCCTCGCGCTAAGATTTTAGCGAGACCCCACGTCTTGCGCCGAGAGAGAACCAAAAAAAGTGTATCCGCCAGCGCGGAAAGAAATTAAAGAACCCGTGAATCGCAACCGATTCATACCGCATCAGTAGAATTTCGAAAGCAACAAATACAAATGGCGAAATCTAAAAAGACGAACCGTGCACCACTGCTCAACGATGCACACGTTGCCGAAAGCGGCCGCATAACATTCTCCAAGATTCCAAGAGACTACGAACTGCCCGATCTGCTTGATGTGCAGTTGCAGTCGTTTCAGGAATTCTTGCAGGCTGGCGTTCCGCTTTCCGATCGTATCACGACCGGACTGGAGTCGGTGTTTCAGCTGAACTTTCCGATCATCGATTCACGCGAGACGTTCGTGCTCGAGTATCTCGATTATCGTTTGGAGAAGCCACGCTACAATGTGATCGAGTGCCAAGAGCGCGGACTCACATTCAGTGTGCCGCTGAAGGCTCGCCTGCGTCTTTCGTCGAAGAATCAGGACGAGGGTTCGGAAGATTTTATTGAGACCGTTGAGCAGGAAGTCTTCTTAGGCAATCTGCCTATGATGACCGATCGCGGTACCTTCATTATCAATGGCGCTGAGCGCGTTGTTGTTTCGCAGTTACATCGTTCACCCGGTGTGTTCTTTGCCGAGAGCTTGCATCCGAACGGTACGACGATTTATTCGGGTCGCGTAATTCCATTCCGCGGAAGTTGGGTAGAGTTTACGACCGACATCAATAATGTGATGTGGGCCTACATCGATCGTAAGAAGAAATTCCCGGTCACGATGTTGCTTCGTGCGCTTGGATATTCGAGCGACGAAGATATTCTTCAGCTCTTTGGTCTGATGGAAGATGTGCAAATCAAGAAAGTGGATCTGAATGATTACGTTGGTCGCGCAATCGGCGCCGACGTTATCGATATGAACACCGGCGAAATTTTTCTTTCGAAGGATTCTACCTTCGCCGAAGAACACATCGAGCGTTTGCAGCAGAGCGGACTCAAGACGGTGAAGTTCTTGGATCTCGAAGAGACCGGCGGTGCTGTTATTCTCAACACGATCGGTAAAGATCCATCGCGTTCGACCGACGATGCATTCGAGTCGATCTATCGCGTCATGCGTTCGAGCGAAGCACCGGATCTTGAAGCAGCACGTGGCTTGCTCGATAAGCTCTTCTTCAATCAGAAGCGTTATGATCTCGGACTCGTCGGACGTATTCGTCTCAACCAAAAGCTCGGTGTCGAAATTCCGAACGAGACGACGACACTTACGAAAGAAGATATCGTTGAGATTCTAAAGTACATCATTCGTCTTCAACTCGGCAAGGCTTCGGTCGATGATATCGATCACTTGGGCAATCGTCGCGTACGTACAGTCGGTGAGCAGCTTGCACAGCAGTTCAATATCGGTCTTGCACGTATGGCTCGCACCATTCGCGAGCGTATGTCGATCCATGATGAGAAGGTCGGACCGGCGGATCTTGTGAACGCACGTACGATCACTTCGGTGATCAACACGTTCTACGGTACGAATCAGCTCTCGCAGTTCATGGATCAAACGAATCCACTTGCGGAGATGACGCACAAGCGTCGTATGTCGGCTCTCGGACCAGGCGGACTCACACGTGAGCGTGCAGGATTCGAAGTTCGAGATGTTCATTATACACACTACGGCCGTCTTTGCCCGATCGAAACGCCGGAAGGTCCGAACATCGGATTGATTTCTTCGCTCGCGGTTTATTCGCGCATCAACAAGTTCGGTTTTCTTGAGACGCCATATCGCGAAGTCAAGAACGGTAAGGTCTCGCGAGAGATCATGTATCTTTCTGCCGATGATGAAGAAGATAAGATTATCGCGCAGGCAAATGCACCACTCGATGAGAAGGGACATTTTATCGGGGATCGTATCAGTTCACGTCAATACGGTGACTTCATCGTTGTTGCACCGGACGTGATTCAGTTCATGGACGTTGCACCTTCGCAGATCGTATCTGCTGCTGCTGCACTCGTACCGTTCCTCGAGCATGATGACGCCAACCGTGCATTGATGGGCTCGAACATGCAACGCCAGGCTGTTCCGCTGTTGCGTCCTGAGGCACCACTTGTCGGAACAGGATTTGAAGGCAAGATCGCACGCGATAGTCGCGCACTTATCATCGCTGAGCGTGATGGTGTTGTTGATTACGTCGATTCAAGTCGCATCGTGATGATGTATGACGACGAAGGCACACGTGACGAAATTCTTTCGAGCTTCGATGATCGCCGCAGACGCGAGTACAAGCTTACAAAGTTTTTCCGTACAAACCAAGACACTTCGATCAACCAACGTCCGGTCGTAAAGCAAGGTCAGCGCGTTGTAAAAGGCTATGTGCTTGCAGATTCTTCATCGACCGATGGTGGTGAACTTGCACTCGGACGTAACGTGCTCGTTGCGTTCATGCCATGGAGAGGTTATAACTTCGAAGATGCTATCGTTATTTCTGAACGTGTAGTCTCCGAAGATATTTACACCTCGATCCATATTGAAGAATTCGAACTGCACGTACGCGATACCAAGCGTGGTGAAGAAGAGTTGACGCGTGAAATTCCGAACGTTTCGGAAGAAGCGACAAAAGATCTTGACGAAAGCGGAGTCATTCGTATCGGCGCAGAAGTAAAAGAAGGAGACATTCTCATCGGAAAGATCACACCGAAGGGTGAGACCGATCCGACACCGGAAGAAAAACTGTTGCGTGCAATCTTCGGTGATAAGGCCGGCGATGTGAAGGATGCTTCGATGAAGGCACCTCCCGGAATCAAGGGCGTCATCGTCGATACAAAACTCTTTTCGCGCAAGGGCGTCAAGAAGGAAGGCGAAGAAAAACGCGAAGAGAAGCGCCGCCTCGATCACATCGAAAAGACCTACAAAGAGCAGTTGGACGATGCAAATCGTAAGCTTGCCGAAAAACTTTTGAAGGTTACCGATGGTGAGACGAGTGCAGGTATTCGTGATCTCGATGGTGCTACCGTTATTCGTGGTGGCAGCGCAATCAAGCACGAAACATTCTTCACGCGTTTGGATGATCTCGAAAAACTCAGCGTAGGTAATGACTGGGTGGATGATCGTCGCAAGTCGAATTTGATTCGCAAGATCTATGAAGGTTACTGGATCAAGCGCGAAGATATAGATGCCGATGTTCGTCGTGAGAAATCCAAAGTTGGATTGGGCGATGAACTTCAGCCTGGTATTATGCAGATGGCGAAAGTATATGTTGCCAAGAAGCGTAAGCTTTCGGTCGGTGACAAGATGGCAGGTCGTCACGGTAACAAGGGCGTCGTTGCGAAGATCGTCCCACAACAGGATATGCCGTTCCTTCCGGACGGAACACCTGTGGATATCGTGCTCAATCCGCTTGGTGTACCAAGTCGTATGAATATCGGCCAGCTTTATGAGACTGCACTTGGCTTTGTTGCTTCGACATTTGGTTGCAAGTTCGAAACACCGATCTTCGATGGTGCGCATTGGGACGATGTGAAGGGTTACCTGACTGCCGCGGATCTCGATGTCGAGGCTCGTACGGTTGTCTATGATGGTCGTAGCGGCGAACGTTTCGATCAAAAGGTAACGGTTGGACAGATCTATATGATGAAGCTGTCGCATCTTGTCGATGACAAGATCCACGCACGCTCGATCGGACCTTACTCGCTTATCACGCAGCAGCCGCTTGGTGGTAAGGCACAGTTCGGTGGTCAGCGTTTTGGAGAAATGGAAGTGTGGGCACTCGAAGCGTATGGCGCAGCGCATGCACTCCAGGAAATCCTGACGGTGAAGTCGGATGACGTACCTGGTCGTTCGAAGGTATACGAGTCGATCGTCAAAGGCGAGAACATGCCTGAGCCGAGCGTACCGGAATCCTTCAGCGTACTTGTGCGCGAGCTGCAAGGCTTGGCGCTCGAAGTTCGCATCGACTAAACGGCTTTTGCGGAAGACGATTCTTGAAGGAGTCGTCTTCCACACTGCGAAGAAAAAAGTTTGAGGCCGGTGTGCCTAATGCAATCGGCAGAAGAGAAGAGATAAAAGTTTTACAGATTCGATATTAGAATATTTTTATGGCATACAATCTTCCACAAGATACTCCGCTCAGAAATTTTGCGAGGATCTCGGTTGGCTTGGCGAGTTCGGAATCGATTCTCGCACGTAGTCACGGAGAAGTAACGAAGCCTGAGACGATCAACTACCGTTCGTATCGTCCGGAAAAAGATGGTCTCTTTTGCGAGAAGATCTTCGGACCTACGCGTGATTGGGAATGTTACTGCGGTAAGTATAAGCGTATTCGTTACAAAGGCATTATCTGCGATCGTTGCGGCGTAGAAGTCACGACAAAGTCTGTTCGTCGCGAACGTGCCGGACATATTTCGCTCGCAGTGCCGGTCGTACACATTTGGTATTTCCGTTCGTTGCCGAACAAGATCGGTCACATTCTCGGAATTCCTACGAAGGATCTCGAGAAGATCGTGTATTATGAATCATACGCTGTTGTGAATGCAGGTCCTACAGGTCTGCCGATCAAGCATTTGTTGACGGAAGAAGAATATTTCCGCGTGCTCGATTCACTTCCGGCCGGCAATCAGGAATTGCACACGGATGATCCGAACAAGTTCATCGCTGCAATCGGTGGTGAGGCAGTAAAAGAATTGTTGCGACGCACCGACATCGAAGCGCTTTCGGTCGATCTTCGTCGTGCAGCTCGTGAGGAGACTTCGCAGTTGAAGCGTCAAGAGGCGCTCAAGCGTTTGCGCACTGTCGAAGCATTCCGTGAAGAAGAGGGCAAGCCGCAGAATAATCCGGAGTGGATGGTGCTTGACACCGTGCCGGTTATTCCTCCGGAGCTTCGCCCGCTTGTTCCTTTGGAAGGTGGACGTTTTGCGACAAGTGATCTGAACGATCTCTATCGCCGTGTGATCATTCGTAATAATCGCCTAAAGCGCTTGATGGATATCAAGGCGCCGGAAGTTATTTTGCGCAATGAGAAGCGTATGCTTCAGGAGTCTGTCGATTCGTTGTTCGATAACTCACGCCGTGTTGCGGCAGTGCGTTCGGATAACTCTCGCGCACTCAAGTCGCTTTCGGATACACTCAAAGGTAAGCAGGGTCGCTTCCGTCAGAACTTGCTCGGAAAGCGCGTTGATTATTCTGGTCGTTCGGTTATCGTCGTAGGACCTGAACTCAAGTTGCACGAGTGTGGACTTCCGAAGGAGATGGCTGTCGAACTCTTCAAGCCGTTCATCATTCGCAAGCTCATCGAGCGCGGAATTGTAAAGACTGTAAAGTCGGCAAAGAAAGTTGTTGAGCGCAAGACAACCGAAGTATGGGATATCCTTGAGTCGATCATCGACGGACATCCTATCATGCTTAACCGTGCACCAACGTTGCACAGACTTGGTATTCAGGCGTTTCAACCACGCTTGGTCGAAGGTCGCGCGTTGCAAATTCATCCACTTGTGTGTACCGCTTTCAACGCCGATTTTGACGGTGATCAGATGGCTGTGCACGTGCCGCTTTCGTACGAAGCGCAGCTCGAGTGCTCGATCCTCTTGCTCTCTTCGCACAATATTATCTCGCCACAGAATGGTGAGCCGATTGCTGTGCCTTCGCAGGACATGGTTCTTGGAGCCTACTATCTTACGAAGCATCGCAAGAACGTAATGGGCGAAGGCAAGCTCTTCGGCAGTGCGAAAGAAGTAATCATTGCGTATAATCTTGGCCGACTCGATCTTCATGCGAAGATCATGGTTCGTATCAAGGGCAATCGCATTGAGACGACTACCGGCCGTGTGATCTTTAACGAGATCGTACCGGAAGAACTTGGATACCTGAACGAGTTGCTTACAAAGAAGCGCTTGCGTCAGATTATCGCGATGACGTTCCGTGCTGTTGGCAACTTGAAGACGGTCGAATTCCTTGATCGTTTGAAAGAACTTGGATTCGGATTTGCTACGAAGGGTGGACTCTCCGTATCGCTGTATGATATCGTTGTTCCGAAAGAGAAGGACGAGATCATCGCGAAAGCGCAGAAGCAAGTCGATGATGTTCAGGATAAATACTTGAACGGTTTCATCACAACCGGTGAGCGTTATAATAAGGTTATTGATATCTGGACGCGCGCAACAAATCGCACGGCAGACAAATTGTTCGATGCACTCGCACACGATCGCGATGGTTTCAATCCTCTCTATATGATGGTTGACTCCGGAGCTCGTGGATCGAAAGAGCAGGTTCGTCAGCTCGCAGGTATGCGCGGATTGATGGCTAAGCCGCAGAAGTCTCTTTCGGGACAGACGGGTGAGCTCATCGAAAATCCGATCATCTCGAACTTCCATGAAGGCTTGTCGATCCTTGAGTACTTTATCTCCACACACGGAGCTCGTAAGGGACTTGCAGATACAGCTTTGAAGACGGCTGATGCCGGATACCTGACGCGTCGTTTGATCGATGCTGCACAGGACGCGATTATCGCACTCTATGATTGCGGTACGATCGACGAAGAAGTCACAGCGCGTATCGCATCGACTTCTATCGAGACCGTTCTGATTCGTTCGGTACTTACTTGCGAAGCACGCCGCGGTGTGTGCGCACTTTGCTACGGTCGCAACCTCACGACGCATAAACTCGTCGAGATGGGTGAAGCTGTTGGTATCGTTGCAGCGCAGTCGATTGGTGAGCCGGGTACGCAGCTTACGCTTCGTACATTCCACACGGGTGGAACGGCATCGCTTATCGCGCAGCAATCGCAGGTCACTTCGAAGTTCGAAGGTACGATTCAGTTTGAAGGCATGAAGGTTCTGAAGAACCCTGATGCAGAAATGATCGTCATGAGCCGTTCGGGCGTCGTGAATATTTTGGACACGGATAATCGCGCGATCGCAAAGTTCGATGTATCCTACGGTTCGAAGATTTTTGTGGCCAATCAGCAGAAAGTAGTGAAGGGCGATTTGCTTTATGAGCAGGATCCATACAACGCGGTGATCATCAGTGAGCACGCGGGTACGATCCGTTTCAAAGACTTCATCGAGAACACAACATTCCGTTATGAGCCCGATGAACTCACGGGTCACATTCAGCTGAAGACGATCGACTCACGCGACCGTACAAAGTCGCCGACCGTTGATATCGTTGCCGCGGATGGACACACGATCATTAATTATATCGTGCCGAGCAATGCATTGCTTCAGGTCGAGAATAATCAAGAGATCGAAGCCGGTAGTGTACTTGTGAAAATCGCTCGTGACTTCTCGAAGACGCGCGATATCACAGGCGGTCTGCCACGAGTCACGGAGCTTTTCGAGGCTCGCTCGCCATCAGATCCTGCGACGGTTTCGGAAGTGGACGGAACGGTACACTTTGAGAAACCACGTCGTGGATCTCGTGTGGTTGTTGTTACATCGCACGATCGTACAGATCGCCGCGAGTACACGATTCCATTCGGTAAGCACATTTTGGTTCAGGAAGGCGATGTCGTCCGCTCGGGCGAGCGTCTTTCGGATGGTGCGATCGATGCACATGATATTCTTGCGATCAAGGGCGTTGCCGAGGTACAGCAGTATCTCGTGAACGAAATTCAGGAAGTGTATCGTATGCAGGGTGTAAAAATCTCCGATAAGCATATCGAAGTTATCGTACGCCAGATGCTCGGCAAGGTTCGCATCACCTCTTCGGGTGATTCGCTCATTCTCGAGAACGAGGAAGTCGATAAAGCGAAAGTTGCTCGCGAGAATGATGTGCTTATGAACTCGATCTTCGTCACCAAGCGTGGTGATTCCAAATTCAAGATCGCGCAGATGGTCGATAAGAAGAAATTCAAAGAGACCGTTGCTGATCTGAAGAAGAAAGAGAAGACGCCGCCGGAAGGCCGTCCTGCCGAGCCGATCATGTCCGAGCCGGTATTGCTTGGTATCACGCAGGCCGCACTTACGACAGAGAGCTTTATCTCCGCCGCTTCGTTCCAAGAGACGACTAAGGTACTCACCGACGCTGCAATTCAGGCGAAGGTTGATGATCTCATGGGTCTCAAGGAGAATGTTATCGTCGGACATCTGATCCCGGCCGGAACAGGTCTGCCGAAATTCCGTGACCTCATCGTCATGCCGAAGGGTGAAGAAGAGCGCGTGAAGCTTGAGATGATCGAGCAGAAGAAAGCCGATCGTACACTTCGCCGTACCACGGAAAGAGCTGTTGCCTAAAGCAGTGGCTAGATTATTCCGATAGGATTCCCGCTTTAAAGGGAGGAAACCCGATCACGTTTGCGTGATCGGGTCTTTTTTTGCTTATAACAATATCGCTAATCTTGCGGAGTTCGTGATATTGCTTTAGGAGTCTGTATACTATGAGCCTGGATATTGCTTGTATTAGCTGTGTCTCAAATAAAGTTATGCCGCACCGATCTCATTGCTCTATTAACCTCGCGTGATCAATATTTTGCTCGAAGCGATTCGCAGAGCGATTCGAGTTTGGTCTGAAGCGTCTCATCGGTGACGATGCGCTCGACCGGTTGTTGCGCTTTCACATTGCGAAACGTCAGGCGGCCGAGTGTCGTCGTATTGTAGTTGCTCAAAGGTGCATTCGCAGTTAGCATGTGTTCGATTCCGCTAACCGAACGCTCCGGAGTGCTGCGATCAAATCGTTTGAACTCAGGAATAATCTCCGGGCGTGAGCTCTGCGAGCCACCATCGCCATACAGCGATAGCGGCTCGCAAGTGAGAGAGGAGCGCTCCGGATTAGAGCGAAGATGAGAGCGATTTGCTGTGAGATTGGTTGCTATGGAATTCGAAAAATTCGTTGTCGTTGTGTAGGTCTCGGGTATCGTCTCTGTTGCGGTACGCATAATTAGGATCTCCTGTATTTGCAAAAAATCAAAGTTTATCCTTCGGACCTATTTTCGCAGTCCGATACAAAAGCCAAAACGGTTGGTGATATTCTCAGCGCTTGCTTATCTCAGCGCTTGCTTATCTCAGCGCTGACCAATTCCTGATCGTATGAGCACCGATGCTCCGAGTACTCGCACTATGAGTACTTGAATTGAAACACACCTGGTTTCTTTTCATCGATCATTCGAATGACGCTCGTCACTTTTCCAAGTATCTGAAACGCCGTATCGGGTAGAATCGGAATAGGCGAGAAGAGATCGTTGGCCGGCTCGAGCTCATAGGTCTTGCCTTTTTTTCTAAAGGTCTTCACCGTAGCGGAGTCATCGAGCAGCGCAACTACGATGTCGCCATCACTGGCTTCGTTTTGTTGCTGCACGATAACAAGATCGCCATTGAGAATGCCTTTATCCTTCATGCTCTCGCCTTTGACACGCAAGCCGAACATCTTCTTGCTCATATTCGCGGTCCGGAATCCGAGCCATCCTTCGATGTTCTCGACAGCCAAGATCGGATGACCGGCTGTAACCTGTCCCACGATCGGCACAGAGCTCTCTTCGGCTTTGCGTGTTGGCCTCAGAGCTCGAGAGAGCCCTGCACCACCGCGAGCGATAAAGCCCTTCCGTATGAGCGCGTCGATGTGCTTTCGCACGCCAAAAGTCGAACTAACGCCTAAAAAATCAGCGATATCAGCAATAGCCGGTGGGTAACCGGAGATGTCGATATACTCCTCGATGAACTCCAAAACCTTCCTTTGCTGAGGTGGAAGCCCATCCCGAGGGTCTACAATTGTATCTTCTAAGAGTGCCATGACTCAAAAATGCCTTTTTCAGTTCAAATTCACCAGTGGTGCTCCTTAGAGCAGGTGCCTATTAAGGCACTCCCAAACATAAGGAATTCTAAGGCCGATGTCAAGGCCTAAGTGAAGATTTTTCAATTTATTTTTGAGGCACGCGAGATTGCTCCCGGCGAGTGTCGGGTAGAATGGGGAATAGTATTGGTCGGCTTAGGGGAATTACGGCAGGAGTTTTCCGGCTTGCTCGGTCACGAGTTGCTGGATCTCTTCTATGGAATAGGAATGATGAATCCTTGCACCGGCAGCATGAAAATGTCCGTTGCCACCAAAGGCTTGCGCAAGTGCGGCAGCAGAAATTTCGCCCTTGCTACGCGCCGAAAGCTTCCAACCTTGCTTCAGTTGCAAAAGAAAAACGGAGAGGACGATACCGCCAACCTGAAACGGCATCTGCACGAATCCATCGACATCTTCTTCGTTCGATTTCGTCTGCTCCAGTTGCGCTTGTGTCAGCGTTTGGAGCGCCATGCGATCATCGTAATGATACCCAAGCGAGTTCAAGCATTCGCGCAGCAGCAATAGCCGCGAAGCCGGAGCTGCGTTGTACACCTGGTCATAGGTCGCAACGGGATCGGCACCAAGATCGAGCAGATCGGCGCAAATACGAAACACTTCCGAATCGGTGCGAGGAAATTTGAAGTTGCCCGTATCGGTCATGATCGCCACATAGAGCGCCACTGCACCGCTTTGCGAGAGCTTGCCACCAAGCTTCGGGCGAGCAGATTCGATCAATTTATAGATGATCTCGCCCGTCGAACAGGCGTCTGTATCAATGAAGTAATGCTGTGCAAAATCTTTCGGCTCGAGATGATGATCAATGATCGTAACTCGTGAGCGGTTCGTACTGACATACGGCGCAAGCGAGCGAACACGATCGGCATCATTGACATCGAGCACAATAATCTGCTCGGCGTTGGTGAGCAATCCATCGTGTTTCTCAAAATCGAACTGTTCGACCGGCACGCTGAGCGTGTTAAGAAACGTGTAATTATAAGGAAGAGGGGAGTGATTAATCATTCGGACTCGCTTTCCGAGCGAGAGCAGCCAATCGGCAAGCCCGATCTCCGCACCGAGCGCATCGCCGTCCGGATTTACATGTGTGGTCAGAATGAACTCCTGCGCAGACTGTACAAGCGCGAGAAAAGCCGAAAAATCAAGCGACGTCGTGTTTATTGCCATAGCGCCGTAGAACGCACGCAGAACTCAAGAGATTTCGCAATCCCCGAGGTGATTAAGCGAACTACGGGACTTTGTGCTCAAGGCAGACGATCTCGAAAAAAGTCTCGAAGTAGATCCGGTTACCCTCAACGTAGAAATTGCCTATGGGGCCATCATCGCCAAAGTAGAATGCCAAATTTGAAGCCCA
>JBDTCS010000103.1:0-37538 GCA_039923455.1 Kapaibacterium sp. (SeqCode)
AAAGCCTTTGTTGCTGCTGTGCTCGGTGGTATTGGGAATATTCCGGGTGCTGCGCTCGGAGGGATGATCATTGGTGTTGTAGAGACGTTCATCGGTGCTACGCGTTTCTCGCCCTATCGTGACGCAATCACATTCGCGATCCTGATCGGAATTCTGATCTTCAAGCCGAGCGGGATTCTCGGCAAGCGTGAAATAGAAAAAGTGTGATGCAAATAATTTTACACACCGAAAAAACACCTAAGACTGCGAAGTGAAACGCAATTTTCTTCTGGCCTTCATCGGACTTTTTCTGATCTCGCTTTTTGCGGATCAGATGAATCCGTATTATTATCATATTCTACTCTTCATGGGTATCAATATGATCTTAGCGGTCAGTCTCAATCTTATCAATGGCTTCACGGGTCAATTCTCACTTGGGCATGCTGGCTTCATGGGAATCGGTGCGTATGTTTCGGCAATTCTTACGACATACCTCACGACGCATGGTTGGGCGATGGATGGCGTTGCAGGAGTGGTTGTGATGTTCGTCGGGCTACTCGGCGGAGGATTGGTGGCTGCGCTTGCAGGGCTTGGAGTCGGAATTCCGAGTTTGCGATTGCGCGGTGATTATCTCGCGATCGTTACGCTCGGTTTTAACGAGATCATTCGCGTCATCATTCAGAATGTCGATTTTAATATCGACGGCACAAACTATGTCGGTGGTGCGCGCGGATTTTCCGTACCTCAGCTCGCGAATTTCATGTGGGTGTTCTCAGTGGTGCTAATCGTTGTTTTTGTTGTTCAGAATCTTGTGAACTCGACTTATGGGCGTGGCTTCCTCGCAGTGCGTGATGACGAAGTCGCGGCAGAAGCGATGGGAGTAGACACGACCAAATTCAAAGTTCGCGCGTTTGTCATCGGTGCATTTTTCGCTGGTGTCGGCGGTGGGCTGTTTGCACACCGTATTAATACGTTGACCCCGGATGAATTCACATTTCTGATTTCGATCAACATCGTTGTGATGGTTATCTTGGGAGGAATGGGCTCGACGTTTGGTGTGATAGTAGCGGCAGTATTGCTCACGGTGTTGTCGGAAGTGTTGCGTGAATTCTCACAAGCACGAATGATTATCTACTCTTTTCTTCTGATCATCATGATGATCGCAAGACCGCAAGGACTCTTTGGTCCGGAAACCCTCTCTCGCTTTTTGAAGCGTCGAGGAAGGACAGTCGCTCCGAAACCTATCACGTAGGCGAACGATGGAAAATCTTTTTTCGCCCTGGCGTAGCCTCTACATAAAATCCTTCAAAGAGGAGGTTCCTGAAGGCGAAAAAGTGTGCCCGTTCTGCGCAGCGCTGGATGGCTCGGATGATCGGGACACCGGTTTGGTCTATCGCGGGAAGACAGCGTTCGTGATCATGAACAAATTTCCCTATAACGCCGGTCACCTGATGGTGATACCGAATCGTCACACCTCCGATCTGCAATCACTCGGAGCCGAAGAGAATGCAGAGCTGATGTCGTTATTGCAAGCGGCACAGCACGCACTCGCAAAGCTTGTCCATCCACACGGTTACAATCTTGGTATGAATCTGGGTCGATCCGGAGGAGCAGGCATCGATGATCATTTGCATTGGCACATCGTCCCGCGATGGAATGGCGACACGAATTTTTTGCCCGTACTCGCCGATGTAAAACTTGTCTCGGTTGAAATGTCGGAACAGTGGGTTGCGCTTCACGAGATGTTTCCGTCGATTGTTTGATCTATTCTGCTGCAATTTCGGCTTCATCCTTCGATTGCAAGGTAAATTTGTAGCACTGCACACACCTTTTCTTGGGGTTGCCCAGTAACTTTTCCTGTACTCGGGAGTTGTTCTATCGGGGAATATATTACGAGTTGTTGTTTAAATGTCGGATCGAAATTATGAAGACTATTTTTTCTCTCGCACTTTGTATTCTCGCGCTCACCGCATGGACCAATGTTCGCGCGCAGGTGATGAATGAAGATTCGGCGTACGTGAGTTTTATTGAATCGAGTCCCGATGGACAGCCGAATAGTATCATGGGTGCACCGGACGGGAAATATGCAGACATTCTTCCCGGTGGAGCAAACTATCTTAATTGCTATTTCCGGCGCAGCACGACGGCCTCAACCTACCTTCCAATTCTCAAAGGGTCTACTATTCGAATTTACGGGTTGAAGGATGTCACGGTCGATAGCTCAGCAGTATCGATCTACTTTGCGAAGCAAGACGCAAGCGGTGCTTTGCTCTATAGCTCCAAAGAATATTTTGCAGATAAGACGGGCATCACGACGATCATTCCGGATTCCACATACACGTACATCACGTTTACGACGACCGGTGCCTTCACGCATGTTGGCTCCAAGAGTTATCTGATCGATGCGGTAGAGTTGATACAGGATTTTCATGGCCTCAAAGTTGAGCCGCTATTGCCGAGTGCGCATTCGATGCTCGTTAGCAATTATCCGAATCCGTTTATCACAAATGGCCGCACTTTAATCCAAGTGCATTTAGTACGTCCGGCGCAGGCTGCCGTTGTTGTCACGGACGCCATCGGCCGTGTTGTAGGCCGGATCGAACTCGGGCATGTTAACGCAGGTGATTATGCGCCGGACTTCCAGGCAGCAATTCCGGGCGTTTATTTTGCAAGGTTGCTCACGGATGGAGTGCCGACCGGAGCAGTTTTAAAGATGACGAGCTTCCACTAATACGTGGCAAGAGAGCTTGTCCCGCGCATCGTTGTTTTTGTCTTGCTCGCAATGGGTGCGTTCTTTTCGTATGCGGAGAGTCTTTATCTTCGCGATCAGTCGAGTGCGATCGGGCAGAATGGCGGAAAGATCGTGCTGTGGCTTTGGGTCTTTCGTGTTACGACAGCGGTGCTTGCTTTTGGTGCTATGTTAATATTGGCGAATACTACGCGCAGATTTCTTGGGTGACGTCGTCAGTTTTTGCTGTGCTTGAAGAGAAACTCCCGCTCGTCTTTTGTCAAGCTATCCATTCCGTTGCGGCTAATCTTATCGAGTAGTGCGTCGATCTGTGCTTCCACAGTTTTCTTCTCACTCCAATCACCAACGCTTTTCGGAGTTGCTTTGGGCTTGAACATTGCGAGCAAGTTTGCACCGAATTTGTATTGCCGATACGTGATATGAAAATACGCAAGTCCGAACAGTGTGCCAAAGATCGGCTCGAAAAGTTTGGAAGCGCTTGTATCGAGCGTCGTGCCATTCATTGGTAATATCGCAAACACAAACATCGCGAGCGCAATTGGCCATGTGCGCACCATGAACATTCCGAAGAGTGATACCTGCCGGTTCGGCCAAAGATACGTGAAGCCCGCGAGTACGAACATATAGACTATCGTCGGCCCGCCCATTGCGCTATCCCGCGCTACAAATGTGAAGATCAATCCACCCAAGATTACTGCCGCAAGCAATGCATATCCAAGCCTCTGCGAATGGACGATCGTCTCGAGTTCGCTTCCGAAAAAAAAGAGAATCAACCCGACCCTAAGCAGACTGTAAAAGCTGGTGATGAATGGATAGGTCACGAGCCGCCAAAGTTGGAATCCGGGATAAACGCTATTGCTGAAGAGGGCAGTGGCGTAAAGCGCAATTCTTCCACCAATGAGATCCAGCACAAACGAGGCGACAAATGCCGCAAGGAGATATCGAACAACAGGAGGCAGGTTTCTAAACATCAGGCTCGGGCGATTCGAATAGTGTTAAAATGTGACAACGAAGATTAAACCGAAGGGGAAGGAGTTATGTTTGCACTACGGAAGTAATTGCCCGGAAGTACTTTGCGGAGGCAGTCCGCCTGCTTTTGGAGTCACACCTCAGAATTAAAGATATCTATGCCTATTTTCTTTCTTGGTATGTGTTTGGGTGCCGTCGGGCTCACGTATTTGGTGTACAAGGACGTAGAAACTGCGCCTTGGAATAAGTGGCTCAAGAAGCGAAGCCAAAAGTAGAGGATCGCGAATAGGTGAGGCAAAGACGTAGGATAGGCTTCGCTCGACAGTTTCAGCCTGCTTTGACCTCAAAGCCTAAATCCTGAAGTTTGTTCACGATCTTCGGAATGTGTTCGCCCTGAATCTCGATCTCGGCTTCCTGGATCGTACCACCTGCACCGCACATTTGCTTCAAATCTTTCGCGAGTTGTTCGGCAACCTGCCGAGGCAGGTGAAGCCCGGCGATAACGGTGACAACTTTCCCTCGCCGACGCTTTCGATCTATGAAGACTGTAACAGCGTGACCCTCACCGATCGGCTTTGCTCGTTTTCGTTTTGCTTCTTCCTCACCCAGCGTAGTTTTTTCATCTGCACTTAGAAGTTCGGAGAGTTGCGAGAGGTCGCTTAGCTTGGCCATTGTCGTCGTCGTGAAAATAGGAGTCTCTTTTAGATGGGCAGCAGTGCGATCAAACCCACTGTTAATGCGATACCAAGCACCATCGCAAATTCCTTTATCGCCTCTCGTCGTGCGAGCTTTGCGATCATCGGGTTTAGCAATTTGGTGCGCTTCAGATCTGCTTCCGTCGTTCCGGTAAAACCATTCAACACACAAAACGAATTCCGCGCTTGCCGCCAGTTGATCAGCGTTAAATCAATGCTCCCGACAGCAAACACATATCGAACGAGGCTTGAAGCACCCAGCGCATAGAGTGTGGCAAGTCCGAGGACGCCAAAAATCCCCGCACCGATCGCATATTTTTTGCGAAGGCTAATGCCGGTCTGATCTAAATTGCAAAGTTCGGATGATGTTGGCAAGGAAGTATTCGGAATTAGTAGTAACGATTAACTGCAAATGGATAAGTATGTGTGGCAAGACGATAAACTTATTAATGCAGGGAAATATTCCGATTTATAGTCCAGCGACTATTGCAAGCTTCCGGTTGGGTAATAATTCCTACCACCTCTATAAGTAGAAACCCTACCTTGCCGATGTGCTGTTGCCCACGAGGGTAAATTGCGGGAAAAAATTTCCTGGTAGCATAAAACTGGTAATTTCTCTGAAAGTCCATGCGCACTCGCGCGTTGCTTTATATTGTTTTGGGTTTTCTGATCCTTGCGCTGCTTCTCGCAGGGGATCTGATCGCCCATTCCTATAAAGCGCTTGAGGGCTTTAGTTTTGAACTGTTTCGTGCTATTCTTCAGGGCGTGGCACTCTCCTGGCTCGCTCGGGGCGTCTACACGCTCTTTTTCCGAACTTCGTCGGTGTCGAGGGCCGGAGACGACAACGCGGCGATCCTGTGGCCTGTAAGGCTGGTCAGACGCTCAGCATTTGTACTGTTTGGGGCGCTGATTTCCTCTTTTCTGCCACTGCTTTTCACGATTTCATTCGCACGGCATGTTCCGGGGACATTCGGGACAGTTATCTCGATCGATATCATTGGCGCTGTGTGGCTTTTGGTCTCGGTCGGGGTCGCACTCAGCTTTTGGCAGCTAATTTTCATAAGGCAACATACCCGTTCTGCGCGCCGCAGATTTGCGATCTGGGGAAGCGCTCTCGGAATATTTAGCCTATTCTCTTTTCTGATTCAAACTTCCGTTGTTCCGAGCAACACGATCACGGTTGCAAGTCTGAGTGCGCTTGGATTGCTCGTCGGTGTGGCGGCGCTGAATCTTGGCTATCGACTTCCGTGGATTCCATACGTTACAAAGACAGGCAAGCGAAGATTGCTCGCCTTTAGCGCGCTGAATGTTGGTCTCTCGGTTTGCTTGCTTGTTGGTTATACAGGTGCGCCGATAGCTTCCGAGCTATTCGGTTACTACGCGGTCTATTGGCGAATGGCTGCTGGCGGACTATTCGGTACCATCGGTGTTTATTTTGGACTCGTTTTTTTTAGTGCGCTTTTTTCTCTGAGTTCGAGCGATCTTGTTGAGCGTAAATCTGCGGAAGTAAAATCGCTTGTGAAGCTTACGCGCTTCAGTTCGGATGTGCTCTCGAGCGAGCTATTGCTCGATCTTCCAAAACTTGCCGAGCAGATCACAGCGCTTGCTTGCGAGGCGACGGGCGCCGATTGCGCGTGGCTCGAATTGCAATCGAACAATTTCCCGGGCCGAAGTACTCAAGTAGAGGAAGCGATGATACGCTCGTACGTGCGTATCGATGAGCTAAGCGCCGAACGGATTATGTCCACTGCCGAAGGGTTTCCCGAAGCGGGTAAATCTATTTCGTCACCACGCGCTGAACTCGGGGAAACTCGCAAGGCATTTCTTCTTCGTAAAGCAATGCCGGGCAAGGGCCTGATGATGCCGACCGGTGGCCCTGTCGATATCGCGGAGTTGCATTCGCTCGTTGCAGTCCCGCTTATTCGCCGCGATGAAGTTCGCGGGGGGCTATACGTTGCAAAACGACGCGAGGACGGTTTCGACGATGATGATCTCACGGTGCTCACAGCTTTTAGTGATGTCGCCTCACTCGCTCTCGAAACGGCTCGCTTGCTTGCCGATTCGATCGAGAAGCAAAAGTTTGACGGCGAACTTCGTGCTGCTCGCGCAATGCAAAAGAGTTTGTTGCCCGAACATTTTCCGGAAGTACCGGGCTTTGATATTGACGCAGTTAGTATTCCCGCGTATGATGTTGGTGGCGATTACTACGATTTCTCGGTCATGTGGGATGGAGCTCCGATCATTGTTATAGGTGATGTGTCGGGCAAAGGAATTTCGGCTTCGCTTTATATGGCCGAGACGAAAGGTGTAGTCCAAGCACTCGCACCGCTGATGTCCAATATGCCCGAGCTTCTCGAAGGGACGAACAGCGCCTTACTTAGAAATTCGCCGAGTCATACATCGCTTCGAAGATCGTTTGTGACGCTCGGGCTCATCGCGTTTCATCCGAATGATGGCATTAAGTATTGCCGAGCAGGTCATACACCACTCTTGATTGTGCGAGCGAGTGGGGAGTATGAATTCTTGCAGCCGAAGGGAATGGCGGTTGGCCTCATGCGTCAAACGCTGTTCAATCAGATGCTCGATGAACGAACGATCCAAGTTGGCGAGGGAGATATTCTTGTGCTCTTCAGCGATGGCATTACCGATGCACGAAGCTCGGACGGTGAAGAATACGGCTACATCCGTTTGGCAGAAATCGTAGCAATGCATCGTGCAGAAGCAAATGCGCGTCGTGTTACGCTTGCAGTGCTCGATCACGTTTCGCAATTTACTTCCTCCGGCACATTCGGCGATGATGCGACGCTAGTGGTAATGAAGTGTGTGAAGTCGCCGGAGAAGAAAGAGATCGTGTGGGGCGAAAGCGATTACTAATGGGGCGAAGGCGATTACTAAGTGACAATGATTCATCAGCGAATCGCACTCAGGCGCAAATTTTTTGAAATGGAAAAGAGAGAAACATTATGATCGGACAACAGGATATTCCAGTGCGCTTTGACGTCAGAGAGGTGCCCTTGGCCGGGTACCAAGTGACTATTTTGGAACTTGCCGGGCAACTTGATGCGCATACGGCTCCGGAATTCGAAAGATTTCTCGAAACCAGAGTGCGTGATGAGCGTAAAGCTAAGCTGATACTCGATTTTCATAATCTGGAGTACATTTCGAGCGCAGGTCTGGGAGTCCTCATGGGTCTCATCGAAGAGGTTCGCTCTCAGGGTGGCGATATGAAGCTCGCGGCCTTGCCGGAGAAGATCTTTCATGTGCTCGATCTGCTCGGTTTTCCGGTGGTGTTTCAAATTTATCCGACCGTGCTTGAAGCCGCGGTAGCATTTCATTAATATCTATCCATTCAATCTCTAAACCATCACCCTATGATCAATTGGTAACAACAGCAATGCAAATGGATAGGGAGAAAAGTATAACACTCGCTGCCGACTACAGCGTGCTGAAGGAATTGCGTGAATTCGTTTCGGATATTGGCCGCCTCGCGGGGCTAGACGACGCCGAACTTGACGCGCTCTCGCTCGCTGTTGACGAAGCGGCAACGAATATTATTTCGCATACGGCGCCTGACGCGCCGCATAAATTTTCTTGCACGTGCTCGGCGCATATTCCGGAACATGAGCTCGTCTGCAAGCTATCGTATGATGCCGAGGACCTCTTTGCGCCGATCGAGCCGCCTAGCACGGCAGATATCCAAAACCGCGTCCAATCGATGAAACGTGGGGGCCTTGGAGTGTATCTGATGCACACCCTCGTCGATGAAGTGGACTACCGCCGGGAAGGCATTCAGAACGTCATCTGCCTTGTCAAACGTGTTCACGATGATTCGGGCGAATAAAACTGGACCAAAATAAAGGAGCGGAATGTGCACTCTTGGCCGCCGAATCCCTTAAATATGTTATATTTGAAGTGTATTATTGCTACAACTCGCTCCGGAGGCATTCGCTAGATCCTGTTGGTGTTGAGTTGGCTTTTCCGACTTGATCGGCCAAAACCGCTTAAGATCGGCCAGAAACAAGTGTTCGATTTCCACTTTCTGAATTTAAACCTGAGAAGCTGTGTCACACGACAATACGGGAAAGAGCAGTTTGCAAGTCCATGAGGAACACATGGGAGTCGCCCCTTTTGAGCGTTGGCTGTTTGGCCAACAAGGTGGTACGCCTATACCTGTTCCGACTCTTCCAAAAAAAGTAGCGCACGACACACATGCGCTCAGTCCGGAAGTTGCAAGTCTTTTTAAAACGGGCGAAGCTGCTACGACGGACGCAGAGCTCCAAGCGATCCTAAAAGAACGCTCGGGTCACGCTACGGATCAAAAGATCGATGTACCGGCTGGTTTTGCACCGGTCACCTTTGTCGAGGCAGACACGATCCTGATTGCTCCGATAGGTGCGAATCTTCGCAGACTTTTCCTCGACAACAATATTCCGCTATACTCTGATATGGCGAAGGTGCTCAATTGCCACGGACTTGGGCTTTGCACGACGTGCAGAGTCGCCGTCGATCCCAATGATGGGGTCACCCCTCCGACTGCAATGGAGAAAGTACATCTCATTCGTGATAATCCGAAATACCGTTTGAGCTGTCAGTGCGAAGTGACCGGACCGGTTACCGTCAGCACGAAACCTGCGCGCGAATACGGGAGAGCGTTTGAGAATCTGGTGCGTAACAGTGCGCTCTTGGGCGTCTTCTCAATCATCATGCTCGCGATCTTGTTGGTGATGGGCTTTGATGTCGTGGGAAGCTGGTTCTAAGATTCGCTTTTTCGCAGTGTGATCTGCAAATAGATTTTCTCCGAGCGCTTAGTGAAGACTAAGCGCTCCTATTTTTGGCCTCGTAGTTCAGTTGGATAGAACATCAGTTTCCTAAACTGGGTGTCGCAGGTTCGAGTCCTGCCGAGGCCACCATACTTCATTCGGCCCCTCTTATCTTCCCTTCGCGTGCAGTCACTTGTCTCCGGGCAAAAGCTAATTTGCGTCTACTTGTGATTCTACTGCCCGGTTCAGTGTCTATGTTGTTGTGCAAAGGCACACAAGACTGCCGTCAAGCAATTAATACGAAGCGTGAGTATAGCGTCGAGATCAGGGAAGCCACAAGTTGAACAGGAGGACATCCTCGCATTTATGCGAGGAGAGATGGCCGGATTTCAACTCGTGTATGCCGGCTACCGGCAAAAAGTATTGGCGTATTGCCTCTACTTCATGGGCGATCATTCGCTCGCCGAGGATGCATTTCAAGAGGTCTTTATTCGGGTGTATACAAGACGTGAACAACTTCGCGAACCGAATGCTCTGACGACATGGGTGCTCTGCATTGCTCGGAGCGTATGCTTGAATATGTTGCGCACTTCAAAGTTCAAGCCGGAATTTGTTTCGATCGATGAGCGTGGAACAGATCATCCTTCCTTCGGTGTGCTTGCGAGTGGCTCGGTCGATTATGAGATCATCGATGATCAATTGCTGAAGGCACTCTCGCAGTTACCGATGATCTACCGTGATGCATTATTGCTGAGTGAGTTTGAAGGATATAGTTACGAAGAGATCGCAGAGCTTACCGGCACGACGGCGCATAACGTCAATGTACGAGTGACACGAGCAAAACAGAAATTGCGTGAGATACTTTTGCCGAGCGACGTTCCGCAAAAGAAGACGCGAAAGCGCACCGTCCAGAGTTTGCGCGAAGCAGTAACCAAGCGTTATTTAACAAGTCAGGAACTCCAAAACAAATTGAGGACACAATGAGCAATTTGTTAGAAGAGACGATCATCGCCTATTACGACAATCGACTTTCGGATGCCGAGAGTGCAGACTTGCTCCATCAGGCAAGTCGCGATTCGGAGATACGTAGGATGCTTCGAGCACATGAAGGTTTGCGGACACGTATGCAGCGTGCGAGTGCCAACGTTGTTGTCCGACCCGATCTCGAGGCAAAGTTATTCGGTAGTATCGCCGGCTTGCAGGCGATCGAGGAATCCGCAACGACGCCAATCGTTCGCGCTGCATTGTTGCATGCACCACGCTTTCGAGTGGCTGTTGGCGCCTTAGCAGTTGCAGCACTGGTGCTCATAGGTCTAAATTTTGTTGCTCCACCTAAGCAGCAAGTACGATCGATTGCACCAGAAGATCGAGCTTTGAATGCAAACGCAGTTGGAGGAGTTGGCGAAAGCTTCGCTTCGAATCCATCGGTCACATATGACCAACGCGATATAGTGAAGGAGGATATTCGTCACGAGATCCACGCAGCGAGTGCGCCGATCCCTTCGGGTAACGCAAACGCGAGTAAAGCCATTGGATTCGAATCCGAATCTCCGAGCGTCCGCGCAAAAAGCGAAGGCTCAACTGAAAAAGAACCTATCGCATATCCGGTGGAGACACTCGCACTGCGGTCCGCCGGACCAAGCACGATCGGAGCAACTCGGAGTTTGGGCGATATGTATCAACCACTCGCCCCTGTTGCAAACACCGACCCGCATTTTGATCTCGCGATCAGCGGTGCTTCGGGCTCGATGCTACCGTTTCGGGAACACGAGCTGCATGAGTTAGGCGGTGCACAAGCAAGTCTTGGATATTTTATTTCAAGCAAGAATCTTGTCGGATTCCGACTCTCACTCAATCGAATGCATGGGTATGTGATCGAGCCATCGAGCGGCGTTGGGCCGAAACCTGATGATGCGAAACCTGATGATGGTCAATCGAAAGTGCTGTTAGGCGAGGAAGTATTCGCGGAACATCGTGAGTGGCTCTTTCATGATCATATTCTTGCGAGTGCCGGAGTCTCCGGTGGGTTATTGCCAAACGGAAATATTTTTGGTGCCGAGATCGCTGCGAAGACACCGATCTTTGGAGAATTGCTTGGTGGGTTAGGCGTAGCATTCACTCGTGCGCACGTGGGCGCAACCACCGAGGCCGCACGAACTGTGGGTGCCGCTCCTATCACCGTGGAGGCTCGAAACACCGCAAAGGTTTTGCTCTATCTGGGCATCTCGTATTCACTTTAATCAAATTGACTTTCGAATTCATGAAGCGCAGACTATCAAAACTACCTCAATGCTCTGCGCTTTGCTTGCTATTGTTGCTTGCCGCTTCCGTAACGCTGATGGGTGACCGGACGTTTAATAGCACAATGAATATTTGTGCTGTGATATTAGTATGCTTGGCAGCAGGAATTTTGTTCTCTTCTCGAACTGGGGTACGCTCACGCAAGGGGTGAACCGAACCCTTTACGAATCTACTGTTGAAGAACCAGCCACCGAAGGAGCTACCATCGAAAGATCAACCGCCCGGGAAGCCTCGCTCCAAACGTGTGGCCTATCTTTTCATTCTTCTTGGAGTGGCGATCGGTGGATATTATCTCCAGCGCATCTATCGTGAGACGGATATTAACAAGACGATCCTGCTTGTCACCTCGATTCCGATTCTTTCCCTACTCCTGTTTCTGATTCCCTCGTGCCTTTCAACACTTGTTGACGCGCTTGCCTGGCGCAATCTGCTTCCCCCAGCGGTAAAGCCCTCGAGCTACTGGAAGATGGTAAGATTACGCACTGCTTCTGAAGCCGTAGTATGCACCGTTCCGATGGGATCGATCCTTGCAGACCCATTGAAAATGTGGCTGCTCAAGCGCGAGTTTGGAATGAGCCTGATGAGCGGTGCCGCAAGCGTTGGGCTCCGCACTTTCCTCTTAGCCGACACGCAATCGATACTCACGCTGATTGTTTCCTTGATCGGCTTCAGCTGGCTTGCGGTTGTATCGCCTGAGATCTTGTCGG
Source organism: Kapaibacterium sp. (SeqCode) (assembly GCA_039923455.1). Classification (GTDB taxonomy): domain Bacteria; phylum Bacteroidota; class Ignavibacteria; order Palsa-1295; family Palsa-1295; genus JBDTCS01. The sequence continues at coordinate 12,161 of JBDTCS010000103.1, forward strand.
GAAATGGATACTTGAGTCTGCTTGTACTCTGCGCAGCCGGTGGGGCGATCCTGCTATACAGCTTTGTTATCACCGCGATTTGTGGCAGTTCGACAATTCCAAAATTACAAGCGAAGCTCTCGCGGATCGTTTATGCGCCTGTGCAACGCTGGCTCAAAGCTCGCGAATCGCACTTTCGAGAATTAGGCAGCGAGCTTCGAGCATTTGGTGGCACGAGATCCTACCTACTCTTTACTTCTGCTGCGCTGTATCTCTTCATGTGGTCGCTCGATGGTGTCGAGACATATCTCTTGCTTCGCATACTCGGTTTGGAGGTTACGTTCTTCCATGCCTTCGCACTCGAAGTTGTCTGCTCGTTTCTCCGATCCGTTGCATTCTTTCTTCCATCCGGTATTGGTTTGCAGGATTCTGCGTACATCGGTTTCTTGATAGCGCTCGGTCAAAAGCAGGAAGCTGCCGCCGCATTCGTTGTGATGAAGCGGGCGAGACAATTGCTCTGGATAACACTCGGATATACACTCCTCCTGATCCACAAGAGGAGAGATGGAGAGATGTTCTCGACAGTCTTAGAGAGCGCCTAATACGGACTGGCAAGCAGAGATAATCGTGGGAGCCACTTCACACTTAACTTGCGAGCACTCACATTCGAACAATCTTAAATCCAAACATGCCATCTTTGAGTGCTCCGTAGGTGCGCACCCAAAGCGGCAGCAACATTTCCATGCCGCGAGCGTTGGTGATATCGCCAAGATCGATGATATCCTCCCAACCAAATTGATTCAGAAGTTCGGTTGTCTGCGATTTTGCATTGGCATCGTTGCCACATACGAACATGGTCGCGGAGCCGCTTAATTGTTTTGGATCGACCATAATAAAGCACGTAACGATATTCAGCGACTTTACTACATGCGCCTCCGGCAATGCACTCTGCACGTGTTCACTCAAGCTATCGGTGTTCGATATTGTGAGCGATGGCGGCATTCCTTTTGAGAAATCAAGTGGGTTCGAAACATCGATAACGGTCTTACTCGCAAAATTTTTCGGACCGGCCATCGTGACCGCATCGACCGTTCCACCACCCGAAGTGCAGACGAATATAATTTCACCAAAGGTCGCAGCATCTGCGAAGGTCCCTTGCGAAGCTTTCGCTCCGGCCTCACCGACCCATGTTGCCGCTTTTTCATTGTTCGCGGTTCGCGAGCCCATCTTCACTTCATGTCCTAATTGAATAAGCTTTGTGCCGATCGTCTTTCCAACGATCCCAGTGCCTAATATTCCGATCTTCATAATTCGTACTCCAAATATTTTGAGTTATCCCGTGCCATAATAACCAGTCGCTGTGCCAAATTGTCGCATAGAGCTATGTGAGGGAAGAGACGTCCGCCTCAGACAAAAATTGTATAACGAGATATTTCTCTCGTTGAAAATGTTCTACGTTTTCGACTCAAATTCCACGAATTCCGTACAATAAGGCTAAGAATGCGAATTTCCCATCTGGGTGTTGCGGTGAAGGATCTCGGTCTCTCGGAGGAGCTATTTGCAAGGCTGCTTGGGGAGAAGAAGGTACATCATGAAGCGGTTGCGAATCAATCGGTTCGCATCGCCTCGATTCCGGTTGGCGATGGATTGATCGAGCTGACCGAAGCATCGAATCCGGATTCTGCAATAGCAAAATTTATTAGCAAGCGTGGCGAGGGGATTCATCACATCGCCTTCGAGGTCGATGATATCGTGAGCGAACTCGCACGTGTAAAGGCTGCCGGATTTCAACTCATTGACGAAGTTCCTCGGATGGGTGCACACGGAATGCTCGTGGCGTTTCTGCATCCGAAATCAACGAACGGAGTTCTGGTCGAACTCTGCCAATCCGTGAATCCACACGCGGGGAATAAATAATTGAATTAAGAACATAGCTGGCTTCGTGTCCGAAGGCTCTGAATACATACCACTTGACGATCTGATTGCTCCGGATGACCCGGAGGAATTCGATCACGAGCCGTTTCGAAATGACGAAGCCGAGCAGGAAGAAGATGCAAGTGAGATCGCGACGAACGGTGAGCGCATTCACCTCACCCTAACGGTTGACGATCTAACGCTCGAAGAGAAACTGGAGTCGCTGCCGAAATCTCCCGGTGTGTACCAATTCAAAAATGCTGCGGGCAAGATTATCTATGTCGGGAAGGCGAAGATCTTGCGAAACCGCGTTCGTAGTTATTTTCAAAATTATCAGCGTGGAGCTGGCGATGCAAAACTGCGAGCGCTCGTCGAGAAGATAGCGGATCTTGAGATCCTGATTACCGATAGTGACGTAGAGGCATTGATTCTTGAGAATACACTAATCAAGAAATTCAAGCCGCGATACAACGTTAATCTAAAAGATGACAAGACGTATCCGTATGTAGTGATCACGCACGAGCCCTATCCAAGGGTCTTCGCGACGAGACGTAAGATACTCGATGGTTCGAAATATTACGGTCCGTATACCGATGCCGGTTATTTGCGCTACTTACTGAAGACGCTGCGGGAGATCTTTCCGATTCGCACGTGCGATTATTTCATCGACGAGCAACTGATACTTCGCGGCAAAGTGAAAGTGTGTCTTGAGTTTCACATCAAGCGTTGTGAAGGTCCGTGCGAAGGGCTTGTGTCGCAAGAGCATTATGGTGCAATGATCAAGAAGGTGCGTCAACTGCTTGCAGGCCGCACAAAAGACGTCGAGCATGCGCTTCGTGATGACATGGCGCACCTCTCAGAGTCGATGCGATTCGAAGAAGCCGCAAAAGTGCGCGATCAGCTTTCGGTACTCGAAGAATATGCGAACAAGCAAAAGGTAGTCACGCAGGAAGAAGTTGATCGAGATATTTTTGCACTCGCGCACGAAGATGATGATGCGTGCGGGATCGTGTTCAAAGTTCGCGATGGGAAACTCGTCGGAAAGCAGCAGTTCTATTTTACAACGGTCGAAGGCAAAAGCGATGAGGAGATCTTAGAAGCGCTGCTTGAGCGATATTACTCGACCACCGATTATATTCCGGAAGAGATTCTGCTTCCGTGTGATCTCGAGGATTCCGATACCTTGCAAGCATGGCTCGCTCGGCGAACCCGTGAGCTTTCGCAAGATGAAGATGCAGGTGCGACGAAACCTCCGAAGCTTATCGTCCCGAAGATCGGTGAGAAGGTGAAGCTACTCGACATGGTGCGCTCGAATGCGAAGTTCTTGCTCGGCGAGATCAAGCTGCAACGACTGAAACAAAGCGATCATGTGCCGCATGTGCTGAAAGCGTTGCAGCGCGATCTGAATCTCAAGACGATTCCACGCCGCATTGAGTGCTTCGATAATTCGCATCTCGGAGGTACGGAGACCGTGAGTTCGATGGTCGTGTTTGTCGATGGCAAAGCGAAAAAATCGGAATACAGAAAATTCAAGATCAAATCGGTCGAAGGCATTGATGATTTTAAGTCGATGCGTGAGGTGATCTTCCGACGGTACTCGCGAGTGCAAGCAGAGAATCAACCGATGCCGGATCTCATCATGGTCGATGGCGGAAAAGGTCAGCTCTCGAGTGCCTACGAAGTATTGAGTGAACTTGGACTGCGAGAGACACCACTGATCGGACTAGCCAAAAGACTCGAGGAGGTTTATGTCGTCGGCTCGCTTGATCCATTGATCCTACCCCGATCATCCAGCAGCCTCAGACTCTTGCAACAATTGCGCGACGAGGCACATCGGTTTGCAATCACATTTCATCGCAGCCTTCGATCGAAACGAACGATACAATCTGAGCTGACAGAAATCCCGGGAGTAGGTAAGCGAACCTCGATGAAGTTGCTCGAACGATTTGGATCGGTGAACGGGCTCATTCACGCAAGCGAACCGGAGATTGTAAGTGCGGTGGGTCTGAAGGCCATGAAGCGGATCGTACAATACTTCAAGGAGAAGGAACAGACCGAGCCGCACATCGAAGAGGCCACCGAAGTGGATGAACGCGAACTCGAGCAGGAAGAACAGGCGAGCAATTCTGACATCATCGAGGTGATCGAGTGAGCATGATGCCAAGCAATACGTCTGTCCTTTTAGGTATCGAAACGTCCTGCGATGAAACAAGCGCATCGGTTTTGAAAAACGGTGAGCTCGCATCGGTTGTTATTTCGTCGCAATATTTTCATAGCAAATTCGGAGGAGTGGTCCCGGAGCTTGCTTCACGAGCGCATGTCAAGGCAATTCTGCCGATCGTTCAGGAAGCGCTAGACAAGGCGAATATCGGCGCAAATGAACTTACTGCTGTTGCGGTCACGAATGCACCCGGGCTGATGGGCTCGTTGCTTGTTGGGCTTAATTTTGCTAAGGGCTTGGCTCTCGGCTTGGATGTTCCGCTTATCGGAGTGCATCACATCGAGGCGCATATTTTCAGTGCGTTGCTCGAAGATCGCAAGCCGGAATTCCCGTTTGTTGTACTGATTGTCTCGGGTGGGCACACGCTGCTTTTGTTGGTGCGCGATGTCGGTGATTATGAATTTCTTGGCTCGACGATCGATGACGCTGCCGGTGAAGCATTCGACAAAGTGGGGAAGATGCTTGGCTTTGGATATCCGGCAGGGCCGATCATTGATAAGCTTGCTCGCGAGGGTGATCCAACGTTCGTTCGATTTCCACGAGCACTCATGCATGAAGACAATTTCGATTTTAGCTTTAGTGGTATCAAGACATCGATCCTTTATTGGCTGCAAAAAAATCCGGAGCTTGCGAAAGGGCATACCGCGGACGTTGCAGCTTCGTTTCAGCGAGCGATGACGGATGTACTTGTAGGTAAAACACTTCGAGCGGCACGCGAGCGTAACGTTCGAGATATCGTCTGTGTTGGCGGCGTGAGCGCCAACTCGGAACTGCGAGAGACCTTTACGAATCGAGCGGATTCCGAGGGATTTCGTTTTTTTGTACCTAGGCCACTTTTTTCAACCGATAACGCTGCGATGATCGCGTTGCTCGGGGCGTTAAAACTTGATCGCGGTGTAGTCAGCGATCTCACACTCCGTGCGCATCCGCGTTCGGTTCTTGCGGAACGAGCAATCGGGAAAATATAATTTTACATGCGCACATCCAGTCTGATCGGCCACGTCATTGAGATTTATTCCATGTTTGCGAAGAATCCCGAGCGTCCGGCGGATAATTATATCCGAGTCTTTTTCTTTGAGCGAAAATATTTAGGTTCAAAGGACCGCAGGTTTATCGCTGATGCATTTTTCGGAATTGTAAAATATTTTCGCAGGTTGGACGCGATCGTACGAGATGTGATGCCCGAAGCCGCAGAAGATCCGGCTTCGATCGTCGCTGCTTATTTTGCAGTGATCGAGCCAATCCCGCCCAGAGAGCTATCGGACGAGTGGCGCATGATCGCAATGCGTGAGCGACAGGATATTTCTCTCGATGCGTTCTCCGCAATGGCAAGCTCTGCTCGTGAGATCGAGCGTTTGAGCAAACTCACTCCGATGGAGCGCCTCGCGATTGCTTATTCGTTTCCGGATTGGTTCGTCGTGAAGATGTCGGAAGAATATGGCGCGGAAAAAGTCGAGGAGATTCTGAATGCACTGAATGATCAAGCACCGACCGTGCTTCGTGCGAACAAATTGCTTGTGCGCTCACGAGATGAACTCGCTAAAGAATTAGCTTCCGAAGAGTGCGACACGACAAATTCCACGCTTGCCGAAGATGCACTCATACTTCCAAAGCGAATGAATGTCCAAGGCACGAAAGCCTTCAAGCGCGGAGCCTTCGAAGTGCAGGACGAAGCGAGTCAACTCGTGGCACCGCTCGCGAAGCTTCCGAGAAAGACTGTTAAGGTACTCGATGCGTGCGCAGGCGCCGGAGGAAAGACGCTGCATATTGCAGCACTGCTTGAAAATCAAGGAGAGATATTCGCGACAGATCCCGATCCACGCAAGTTGATCGAGCTGAAAAAACGCGCAAGAAGGAGTGGCGCACAAAATATTCGCATCGTACAACCTGATGAGCGAGAGCATTTTCTTAAGCGCAAATCGGGTTGGTTCGATCTCGTGTTGCTCGATGTACCATGTACCGGAACCGGTACGCTCCGCCGGAATCCCGGCATCAAATCGGTACTGACGGAAGTGATGCTTGCTGAGTTGGTCGAGAAGCAGCGATTTATCTTGGAGGAGAACGCACACTATGTCGCAGTGGGCGGAGTCCTGCTCTATGCTACGTGTTCCTTACTCAAAGCGGAGAGCGAGGATCAATCAAATTGGCTGGTTTCCAAGTTTCCTGGCGAATTTGAGGTGGAAGAGGCAATTCGTACCCGTCCCGACTTGGAAGGCTGCGATGGGTTTTATGCCGCCAGGATTCGTAGAGTGAAGTAAGATGTTAGGAATCAAGACGTTAGCCGCGAAGGCAAGCTTCGATTTCACAGTCGGAGTATATTTGTGAGACGTACTTGGATTCGCTTTAGGAATATCGCCGTCGCATTTTCGTTTTTTTCATGACGCTACCCACACAGCTAACGGTCCTTCGGATCGTTCTTGCACCAGTCTTCTTCCTGCTCTTCGCGATTGTAGAGCCGGCGGAGATGTCGTGGGCAGCGGGAGTTTTTCTGGTCGCTGCGGTGACCGATTGGTACGATGGGTATTTCGCGCGACGAATGAATCTGACGAGCCCGCTCGGTGCATTCTTAGATCCGCTGGCCGATAAATTACTCACGAGTGCAGCGTTCTTAGGTTTTGCGACGCGTGGATTGTTGCCGTGGTGGATGGTGCTGCTCGTTTTAGCGCGCGATATTTATCTTACGGTCTTTCGCATGTCCGCCGATGCTGTGCTTCAAACAGTTAAGACGAGTTACTTCGCAAAGATGAAGACGTTTGCGCAGATGGTCTTTATCGGATACGTCTTGCTCACGTTGATGATGGCGACGGGCACATTTGGTATCGAACCGATGCGGCTCGGGGCGACGCTCGCAGATCCTGAGTTGCTCTATTGGATCATGGCAGTACTCGTTTCTCTCACGATCTATTCGGCCATCCAATACACGTACGACAATTGGAACGTAGTCGTGGCGGTATTTCGCCGATATGTATTGAGCCGAAAGCCAATGGAGCTTTAAGCACCTACCATCCACCAATTTCACTAATGATCGAACGCCCTAAGACAGATCAGCATGCCTCCGGTAGTAGTGGACCTGATTGGTTAGTAAAGGCTCGCTCGCGACTTTGGTATAAACCCAAACACGATCTCTCCAAAGTACCAGCATGGGCGCTTGTCATAAGCACATTCGGATTTGTCGGGCTCTCACCCATCGCAAGCGGAACGATGGGCTCTGCGGTCGCCGCGTTGTTATACTATTATATTCCGGCGCTGCAAGTGAATCTGACGCTTGCTATATGTACGCTGGTGTTGCTTGTGATTGGTATCGTTGCGTCAAATGTGGTGGAGCAAAAGCTGAAGGTCAATGATCCGAGTATCATTGTTGCCGATGAAGTTATCGGCCAATGGATAGCGCTACTAACGCTCTCATACTCCGGCAATCTGCTCTTTGTAATTGTCGCGTTTGTGCTCTTCCGACTTTTTGATATCATCAAGCTATATCCCGCTTCCTTCTTTGAGCGCAGACCAGGGGGGGCGGGTGTGATGCTTGACGATGCGGTGGCAGGAATCTATGCAAACATTAGTGCGCATCTTGTCATGTGGATCATTTACCGTTTTGTCTGACGACGTACTGCGTAATTCTACACTTCTTAGTCTTGATTTTTTTTAGTCCTACTCCATGAAAGCAGAGATCATATCTATCGGGGATGAACTTCTAATTGGTCAGGTCATAAATACGAACGCGACCTATCTCGGGACGAGGTTAGGAGAGATCGGCATTGGGGTCGATCGTGTAACAACCGTCGGTGATGCAAAGGGCGCGATTCTTCGCGCGTTCAAGCGGGCATGGGCCGAAGAGGATGTGGTGATCGTGACGGGTGGTCTCGGTCCAACTCACGATGATATTTCTAAGGCTGTCGTCGCGCAATTCTTTGGCAAACAGATGAAGCTTCACGCGCCAACACTCACCGCAATTCGCAAACGATTTTCGAAAGCGGGATATGCGAAGATGCCGGAATCGAATATTGGTCAGGCGATGATACCCACGGGATTTCAAGTCTTGCGCAATCATGTAGGCACAGCGCCGGGACTTCTCTACTCAGAAAAAGGAAAAACATTTGTGATTCTGCCCGGTGTACCGCATGAGATGCAGTGGATCATGCAGGACTCGGTGCTCAAGTATTTGCGCAACCGATATAAAGGCAAAGGGCTCGAAGTCATTCGTCATCGTACCCTACTCACGACAGGAATAGGAGAGTCCTCACTTGCTGAATTGATCGGAGATGTAAAGGATATTCTCGAGCCGGGTGCGACACTTGCGTATCTGCCGAAAAGCCCGATCGTGCGATTGAGAATTTCCGTGCGAGGTAAGTCGGAGCGCGCTGTCGCCCTAACGATGTTGGGTGTCGAAATTCGCATTCGCTGTAAGATCGCAAAATTCATCTACGGAGTTGATGATGAGACGCTGCAATCCGCAATAGTTGATACCCTCCGAGAGACTCAGTCCACCATCTCGACGGCGGAAAGTTGTACCGGTGGATTGCTTGCCGCACACATCACGAGTGTGCCAGGGGCGAGTGATGTGTTCAAGGGTGCGGTCGTGAGCTATGATAACGAAGTCAAGATTCGTGAACTATCAGTGTCAAAAAATATTTTGAAAAAGCACGGAGCAGTGAGTGAAGAGGTTGCTCGCTTAATGGCCGAAGGAGTTCGCAAGAAACTTGGCACCACGTTCGGGCTTTCGATCACCGGAATTGCAGGACCAACCGGTGGCACCAGAGCAAAACCGGTCGGAACGGTCTGGATCGGGCTTGCGCAATCGGGACATAAGCCGATAGCAAAACGCTTTCGATTTATAGGTGACCGTTCTGCTGTTCGAGAACGCTCGACGATCAACGCGCTTGATATGTTACGGAGGCGAATCCACGATCTCTAAATCTACGGCAGTGCCCGTACGACTTTTTCGACGATCCCTGCTTTGCGATCCAGGCCTTTGACAAGAATAAATCCGACGATAAAGAACAACGCGAGTGAGACGATCGCGGGACGTTGACCAAATAAATCGGACAGCAATCCATACACAAGTGGTCCGATCACAGCACTCGCTTTGCCGCAGAATCCATCATAGAATCCGAAAAATTCTGCACGGTGCTCCGGTGGTGTGAGTTGTGCCATATAGCTTCGCGAAGCCGATTGACTCGATCCGATTCCCATGCCTGCGAAAGCCCCGACCACCCAGAACGTCGCTGCCGTATCCGAGAAATATGCACCGACAACAACTCCGATCCAGATACCAAGCGTGATAAGTATCGTAACGCGTGCGCCTTTCCGATCCGTCAGATGTCCGAACAATAGTGATCCGATCACTGCGACGATCTGCACCATCATAAAGAAGTAGATCAACTCGGGCGTAGTGAAGTGGAGCGTGTTCTTCGCATATCTTCCGGAGAAGCCGATCACAGTCAGGATCGCATCGTTATAGACAAAAAATGCGAGTAAAAATCGTGCGACATTCTTATGCTGCCGAATCACTTGAACGGTCCGGAGATTCTCCGAGAAGCCTCGCCTAATGATAGCAAGGATTGGCATTGTTCGCTTCTTGCGTTGCTCGGGCAGCCATAGAAATGCAGGAATAGAAAATAGGAGAAAGAATATCGCAGTCATGAGAAACGTCTCACGTACAAGCGCGGGCGTATGCGAAAGCAATGGTTGACTCAGAATAAGAATTGCGAGCGAGCCGACATATCCGAATGCAAAGCCGTATCCTGAGACGCGTCCGTAGGTTTCCTTCGATGTGATCTCCGGCAAGAATGCGTCATAAAAAACGAGCCCCCCTTCGAAACCTGCGTTTGCAATGATAAAGAGTAGCATCCCAACCAAGACCATTCCGGGTTGCAGAAAATACATTCCGAACGTGCCGAGTATAGAGATGGCAGTAAACGCAATCAAAAAACGCTTCTTCGAACCGGTAAGATCGGCCATAGCTCCAAGCGCCGGTGATATCAGCGCAACGAGCAGCATCGATAGACTCATCGCGATTCCCCAATAGAAATCGCCGCGTCCATTCGTTACGATCACTTCGCCAAAATAGATTGGATAGACAAACGTGACGATGATACCGGAGAACGAACTATTGGCAAAATCAAAACTCGCCCAAGAGGCGATCACCTTTTTGGAAAACCCGTCGCGCGTTAGGGACATCCGCTACAAGTGCTAACTTTTTGTGAGGTACGAAGAGTAGGGTAGCCGTAGTTACAGATATAAACTCTTGGTCGAAATGCGAAGGACTATATCGTGCGATCGATCAATCCACGTCCGGTCTTTTTGATGCGTCCTTCTTCGGTCAGTTCTGTCATGGCCGCGTGCAAGATACCATTGATGAACTTTCCACTTTCATCGGTTGAAAAATCTTTCGCGATTTCGATGAGTTCATTGATCGTCGCCTTTGGTGGAATTTCCGGAAAGTATAGCAACTCTGTGATACCCATCTGAATGAGCAATCGGTCGATCAGTGCCACACGACTGAACTCCCAATGACGCAAACGCGTCGTGATAAGCTCATCGGTATCTTTTTGATGACTCGTAACGAGCAGCGTGAGTTGACGTGCGAATGCGAGTGCCGCTTCATCCTCGGCAAGTTCGGGCAACACGAGTTCAACAAAAAGCTCATCGATATCTCGGCCGCCGAGTGCATGTGCATAGAGCATCTGCATCACACGCTCACGTGCAATGCGTCGACGTGGAAGCTTGTTATCGCGTTCGGGATCGTTCTCAAATATTTCTCCACTTTCAATGCGAGCACTATCCTCAGGCGTGGAGCGCTGCTCTTGAAGGCGATGTCTATCTTCTGCTGATTTCACTATGTTGTTATTAACGTGACGGATGTTGCCGGTGCGTCTTCGCTGAGTCAAGGTTGTGAACTCTCACCGCGTCTACATCGCTCCTATCGGATATTCTTTCTGCACACGTGGTGCAAAGATACGGCACTCGTGGAAACATGTGACTGAACGGCTCAGTCCTCTGACTAAATGCAATAACCGGCTTAGTAGTACCCAAAAGCAACCCGTCTGTCATCTATTCTGGCCTTTAGCTTCTGTTTCTTGAGCCACAGATTGAACCTCGTGATCTTTGCTTCGTCTGACTTTACATCTTGTGCAATTGCAGCGAGCAGGGCTTCGTGTTCCAGGTTGATCTTCTCGACGGAAATTATGATATGCGTGATGCTGTCGTTTAGGGGGTCATTCAAAGCTTGCTGCATGACGTCGGGCCGAAACTTGCCCATGGAGTCGGTGAATTGCTGTACAAGAAATGGCGGCGGTGTTTTTAGAATTCGGGCTTTTGTCTCTGCGTCGGAAAGATTCAGCTTGCGCTTATAGATCTCCTGCTCGACGATAATATCTTCGACAGTCTTATCCCATGCAGCATTCACAAAATCTGTGAGTTGTGCAGGAGTGACAGCTCCATTCTTCACAGCGCTATCGCGGGCGGCTTGGCGGATCATGTCCGAGAGAATTCCACGATAATCATACAGCAAAATTACCTGTCCATTCACAACTCCGACGGTGTCGGTCATCTTGTGCTTTTTTTCGGTCTTCTTTTTCGGCGCGACTGGCTCTGAAGTTTGCGCCGAGGTCGCGGTCGCAAGAAAACCTAATGCGATAGAAAGCAGCAGCACGGGTAGAATGCGTCTCATCCGGTAAGAAATCATGAATGGAAACTAGCGCGTTACAACCCTGCAACAGTTTCGTCGCAGATATAATCAACGACATCAAGAATATTCTGTCTGCGCGCCCAAACTTCGCACTGCCTATCTGCGCCCGTGCCTCGAGCGAGCATAGTTCTAACGTTCTCGCATTCTTTTCTGGAGCCGAGTTCATCGACCACATCATCGATAAAATCCAGCAGCTCTTCGATCAGGTCGCGAATCGGCACTTCCTTTTCTTTGCCGAAATCGACCATCATTCCATTGATGCCATACCGAGAAGCGCGCCACTTATTTTCCATGAGTAGCGCACGACGATACTGCCGGAAACCGAGATTCTTTGAGCGCAGCGTCCAGAGCTTGAAGGCGATCGCTTGCATGAGTGCTGCGAGTGTGACGGTTTCGTCGGCACGCATCGGAATATCACAGACGCGAATTTCGAGCGTTGGAAAGTTTGGATGCGGACGAATGTCCCACCAAATCTTTTTGCCGTTATCAATGCAGCCCGTCTTTACAAGTAGCTTGACAAAATTATCGAACTCACTATAATCTGCAAACGAGTCTGGAATATTCGTGCGAGGATACCTATCAAAAACTTTTGTGCGAAAACTCTTCAGGCCGGTATTGCTACCAAGCCAAAACGGGGAGTTTGAGGAGAGCGCAAGCAAATGCGGCAGAAAATATCGAAACTCGTTCATGATCTGAATCTGCAGTTCCTTATCCTCAATGCCCAAGTGCACGTGCAATCCGAAGATCAGATTTGCTCGCGCGATGAGTTGCATCTCTTCGATTAGCTTATCGTAGCGAATATCGGGTGTGATATCTTGTGCACGCCAATCGGCGAAGGGATGCGTACCCGCTGCAGCAATACGGAGGCCTTTGGCTTCGGCGAGATCACGAAGAAATCTGCGCAGTGCTTTTACTTCGTGTTCTGCTTCTTGGATCGTGTGACATATAAGGGTACCGACTTCCGCAACGGATTGATGAATTTCCGGACGGACTTGCTCGGCAAGGATCGTCTTGTTGCCTTCCAATATCTGGAGAATATGCGATCGCAGATCTCGCGTGAGCGGGTCGATCAACTGAAATTCTTCTTCGATTCCTATCGTGAGAGCCGGACGAGTTGACATGGAACGTAGATCACAAATCAAACATGATGAAAACGACGATTACTAGTGCGGATAACTTTCACAACCCCTGACATACTTGTTATGGCATCAACAAGTCTTTGTGTTTCAAGTTCTTGACCGGCTTGCGGGGTTTCTTAGCGAGTGCGATAAGATAATCAGCTGCTGTGTTCACGACCCATTCAAAATTTTCCTCACCGACCGAACTTGCTTCGGCGTCCGGTGCCGGATTCGTAAAGTCGATCGCATACGGTTTGCCGTCTTTGACTGCGAATTCTACTGTGTTGAATTCATAGCCAAGCGTCTCGCAGATCGTTTTGCAATCTTTCGTCATCCGGTCGGTAAGTGCTTTCGACGGCGAAAAGCCGGCCTGATAGCGCAGATGGTGTGGATTGCGAGGATCATAGGGCATGATGCGCACATGCTTTCGTCCGATCACATAACAGCGATAGTATTCTTCAAAATCTATACACTCCTGCAAAGTCATCACGAGCGTGTTCGTTTCGTGGTAGCACTTGAAGAACTCGTCGCGGTCATGCACTTTGTACACATTCTTCCAGCCACCACCGGCGTGTGGTTTAAAAAACGCCGGAAATTTTATGTAATCAAACAGCGCATCCCAATCGAGTGGGTAGAGCATATTGCGAAATGACGTGTTCGCTGTGTCCGGCGGAATATCCTTGCTCGGCACAAGGGCCGTTCTCGGTACAAGGATCCCAGCTCTGTGGCACGTCGAGTACGAAAAAAACTTTTCGTCAGCACTCCACCAGAATGGGTTATTTAGGACGTGCGTACCGGCAAGAACCATGTTCTTTAATACAGCGCGATAAAACGGAACATCCTGCGAGATCCGATCGAGCACAACATCATAGCGGAGTGCCTCGTCCATCTTCCATGCGTCGAGCATACACCACTCGCAACTGACGCCCTGCGCTTTACCGACAGCATTGATCCGATCACGCAATGCGACAGGAAACGATTGCTCCATTCCGAATAACAAACCGACAATACCCATGTGTCTTTTGTTGTGAGAGAAACAGTTTACCGCGCTTATTCTGTCCCTACGCTGCGGCGAAAAATAAATTATAACTACCGAGCTTTATTGCACATTGACTGTAATTGGTGCAGTCTTCACCACCTCTTTTTTATCCATTCGAATTCCGAGCGAGATCGTTGCAGTACCGGGTTTGAGTCCCGGAGGTGCAGTAAAATCAAGTGCAAGTCCGCCTCGCTCGATGCCGCAGCCCTCTACGAAAGTACGCCACGAATTTCCGTTCTGCTCGATATAGAGAAAGTTACCCTCTGCAAGTTTATCCCAATCGTTGGCCATTCGCTTGTTCATGCGAACCCACTGATCATCCGGTGCGAGTTTGCTGATCGTAACGTTATGCTCGAGTTCTTCCCAAGCGGCTTCTTTGCTCACGATATCGGTCGGTACAAAGCCCTCACCTAAAATCCGAAACGCGTGGAGCGAAGTGAGTGGGGGACCAAAAAGACCCGTGAGCTTCGCCTGGACCTCGGCGATAACCTTAAACGTCCGTGGCACGCTCGCATCACGTTCATTGACAATGTAGATCAGTGCGTCGCCGGGCGTGAGCGTCGTCGGAGCCATAAAGCTTGCGATACTTGTATCACCATTCGAATTGTAGGAGCCGAGCGAAGTCCAGACCTGCTGGCCGTTCTGCTCGATACGCAAAATAGGAATATCGGATTTTACCCAAGATACCAATCGATCGGCGGTGCATTTCGATTGCGAGAATGGTGTTTCGGGGAGCGGATTCTCAAACGTAATAAACACTAATTGCCCCGCGGCAACAGTTTTGGGAAAGCTATAGAGTTTGAGTCGCTTTCCGAATGCGCTCGGCTGCAATGTGGAACAACAGAGTAAGAAGAGTGCAAGAAAAAAGTAGATCGGTCGTTTCATCGGATGCCTCACTTCGGATGCCTCTTTTGAGTTGGGTACACGTATTCGATACTATCTCAAAAAGAATAGTCGCTGCAATGTTCCCGTATGGAAAACATCGCTCCAGTTTAAGAAGCAACAATTGTGCCCTGCATACGTGAATTCAATGTAAAATGACATCTATGAAAAGCAATAAAAAAGAGCCGATCTGGAAGATCGGCTCTAAAAATAAGCTCAAAAAGTATCTGACCCTTACTTCGTCGCAGGTGCAGATGGTGGAGCCTGCTGCACAGGCACCTGAACTGCTGGTGCAGACTGTGGTGCACGAGCTGGCGCGGAAGGAACCGGTGCCGGACCCGATTGAATGGGGCTCGTACCTGCATCGGTACCGCCCGGTATGAAGAACAGGTTCGTGATAAGCGCAAGGAGCATAAAAGCACCCGCTAAGGAGATTGTTGCATTGACGAGGAAATCCGACGCCCTACGCACTCCAAAGACCGTACCGATCGAACCTGGAGCACCGAGCCCGCCAGAGAGTCCATCACCCTTCGAAGCTTGTGCGAGTACCACCAGCGTGAGCATGACGGAGACTATAATCATCAAAAGCAAAAGTATCGTAAACATCGGCGGTTATTGAAACAAAAAATTGGTTATTCTTTGGGATTGCTCACTTTCTTACAAGATGAGCATATTTTAGCCCTTTTCCGGAAAATCCCGGGTGCAGTTCAACACTTTCATGAGAAAAGAATTCCATTTAGAGCTCGTTGATCTGGACATTCTGACAATCAAAAGTGCCGAAACAGCTCAAATTCCAAAGAAAACACGGTGGAGTTTACGAAGTGCAGGAATAACTTCGCTCTCTTCGAGAATTGCCACCAAGCTATGCTCAACCTGAAAGAAGGCATAGAGATTAAACTGACGGAGTGATCGGCGCATTTGCTGACGGAGCGCTGAATAATTTGACTTGCCCTCTGGTGTGCGAACCACCAATGAGATCGAGCAAAGCGGTGGTTGCTCGGTCACCCGAAACTCGGATGTACCCAGATCCCGGACTATCTCGGTCTTCAGATATTTTTTTGCCAGAAGAAGTATCTCACTTTCGGTCGACCAGACAAATGTTGCGCGCCTAATCGCACGACGCGAGCTTTCACGCTCCTTCTTTTCTTTTGTTGAGAGCACTTGGATCGCGAGCGTTTCGCCGGTGATCGCATCACCTTCGAATCGTCGTTCGAGCTTGAGTGGGATCAAATGCTTCTCCACCGCGAGCGCAAGTGGCCGTGGTTTACGGACGTTTACGCCGAGTGCCAATTGTATCTGCGAACTTCTTTTGGACTTGGCATTTGGTGCAGCGACGCGCAATAACACTTTTGGCTCCATCGTCTGAAGCGGTTGCACGGTCGCTTTGTGCAAAACCTGCGCACCGCGTCGCCCGATCTCCTCAGCTTCCGCGAAACTCAGGTTTGTTATCAATTTTGCGTGTGGGATCAATTCCGGATCGGACGAATAGATACCTTGCACCGATTTCCAGATCACGATCTCCCGAGCGCCAAGTGCGCGGCCGAGCAGCGTTGCGCTCAGATCGCTCGATTCGCTGCCCATGGTAGTCGTGATGCCATCGCGAGTAGCGCCGATGAAGCCTTGCGTAACGACGACTTTGGAATGCTCCAGCTTTGGAATGATCAGCTCGCAGGCACGCTCGGTAGTTTCCTCGAGGAGTGGCGCAGCGTTATTGAATTCTTCGTTTGTGACTACGAGCTCACGTGCGTCAATAGCCTTGATCGGTATTCCACGTTCCTCGAGCAACGCGGTGATCAAAGTAAACGCGAGTCGTTCGCCGTAGGATAAGAAGGTATCACGAACTCTCGGCGAAAGCTCACGAGTGATATTCACTCCTTCGGAGAGTGCGCGGATCTCAAGAGTGCATTTGCTGAACTCTGCTCGAACTTCAAGCGCGGTCGAGCTGGGAAGTTTGAGCGCAGCGAGCAATTGTTCGTGTTGATTGGCGATACGCTCGATGAGCTCCGAGGCCGCGATCAGATTACCTTGCTCACTTGCCTCAGCGGTGCGATGCAAATATCTTGTGGTGTGACCGATCGCTGAAATGACGAGGACAAGCCCCGTAAGAGAGCTACTCCTTCGGGCTCGACGAAGTTCATCCACGTGCGCCGTTCGCACGATCTCGACAAGTGTGTCGAGTCCGCGAGCTGTGCGTGTGGTAGCTCCGCCAAACTTGTAAACGATCATCTCTCTCGACTTGGTAAGACTCGACGTGTAAGAAATTGCGACAATCCGAATTGAAAATACAGTATTATGGGATTGTGAGTTCACCGAGTAGGAAAGAATCTTTGTGTTTTCTACTCGAGCAATAAAATATTTTTGTGAATCAGACGTTTGCTCATAAAGACTCGGCACAAGTTCAGGCATCTATGCTGTTAGTTGTGTACGGTAAGCTAATGATGTTCTATGTGGAATCTTAATTCGTTTGAAGTGCTCTCCTCGACCAATACCTACGCTCGCGATCGTATCGCTCGTGGGACGGCGGAGCATGGTGATGTGATTCAGGCCAAGCACCAAACTTCGGGTCGTGGGCGCTTTGCACAGCGAGCATGGACAGATGAGGCCGGAGCGAATTTGCTCATGACGATCATATTGAAAGATATTGCGAAAGAGAACGTTGAGTTTCTTTCCTATATCACAGGGCTTGCGATCGCACAAATGTTGCGCAGCTATCTGACACTTTGGAAAGGTATGGGAGTGCACGCACGCGTTCGGATGAAGTGGCCAAACGATATTCAGATCGACGAGCGGAAATGTTGCGGCATACTTTCAGAGGCAGTTTGGCAAGGAGATGAGTTGCGTGGCGTGTTGATCGGTATCGGATTGAACGTGAATCAAGAGCGGTTTCCGGAGCAGTTACGGGAGCGAAGCACTTCTCTCGCGATCGTCACGACTCAGAAACTCGTTGTGAATGAAATTCGCGATCAGTTGCTCGTGAAGTTGGGTGAAGCGTATGATAGTTATGCAAATCTCAGCCGAAAGGAGTTGCTCGCAAAATTACTGCCCGCGATTCGAGAGGAATTCAATTGGATGCACTCCAGGCCTCCGTTCGATGTTGAGTTGCTCGATGGTTCGATGGTTCGGAGTGTTCGCTATTGTGGAATCGATGAAGCTGGAGCCATGTATGTCAAATCAAAAGATGGCAAAGAACTAAAACTTATGAGCGGAACACTCCACGAAACTCTCACGAACGGATCAACAGAATAGCGATGCTGCTAACGGTAGATATCGGTAACACCTCGACAAAGTTTGGGCTGTTCGATTCGTCAGAACTCAAACGGAGTGATCGGCTTGCAACAAGCGCACTCGTTGCACATTCGCACACCGAGCCGCTCCAGCAAATATTCGAGAGTGATGCTGCCTATTCCAAAATCAAGGCGATCGCTGTTGCCTCCGTTGTTCCAATCGCGACGCAGGCACTCGTCGAATATTGCTCCGCACATTTCCCAGCTGTGAACGTCACGGAAATATCGCACGCAAATATTCCGCTGATAAATAGTTATAACGCACCGACGGATGTTGGGCTCGACAGATTGCTAAGTGCATTCGCGGCATATATGATGTACGGGAAGCCGGCGCTTCGACCGGTCATCACAGTGGATACTGGCACCGCGACGACATTTAATTGCGTTACAAGCAAAGGCGAATTCTTAGGCGGTGCGATCACGCTCGGCGCGGGCGCGATAATGAAGGCTTTGCACAGCTCGACGGCGCAACTACCGATCGAGGTGCTGGAATTTCCGTCCAGTTCGCTTGGCAGATCTACCGACGAAAGCATTCGATCAGGAGTATTATTTGGTTCTCTCGCGATGATCGAAGGCATGATTGAACGATTGAAACTCGCAGCATTCTTCGATGAAGATCCGATCGTAATTCTCACGGGTGGTCATTCGAATCTCTTCCGAGGAAAGTCGCTCGCTTTTGATCAGGTGGAACCGCATCTTGTTTTGTTTGGTATTCGGCTGTCGTACGAGTCTCAAATGAAACAGTAAGTCCCTCGACTGGGAAATGTCCGGGGCGCAAGTCTGACTGCATGAAGTTATTTACGCAAGTACTCTTTTTTCTGCTCGCGATCTTCAGCCTGACGCCATTTTGCGGGCCTCCGCTCGCACTCTTTTTGGGGATCGGCTTTGCGCTTGCGTTCGGCACTCCGTATCAAAAGGAGGCCAAGCGCTGGTCAAAGTTTTTATTGCAAGCCGCGGTGGTAGGCCTCGGATTTGGTTTGGATCTAAGTGCAGTGCTAAAGGCCGGCTCCGAAGGCATTTTATTCACTATCGTTACGATCAGTGGGGCGCTCGTGATCGGCATCACGCTCGGGAAATTACTCAAGGTTGAGCGCAAGCCTTCGCTGCTCATTGCTGTTGGCACTGCGATCTGCGGCGGTAGTGCTATCGCGGCAGTCGGACCCGTTATACAGGCAAGTGACGAAGAAATGTCGGTCGCGCTCGGGACAGTTTTTGTTTTGAATGCCATCGCGCTCGGACTTTTTCCGTTGATCGGTCACGCGCTCAACATGGGACAAGATCCCTTCGGACTCTGGGCAGCACTCGCGATACATGATACCTCGAGCGTCGTCGGTGCAACGACAGCCTATGGCGCAAGAGCTGCGGAAGTCGGAACAACCGTCAAACTTTCGCGCGCACTCTGGATCATCCCGATCTCGCTCCTCTTTGCGTTTCTGGAAAGACGACGAGCAATTCAAGAAGCCACAGCAAAGCAAGCGTCTGCAAAACCAGATCAAACGAGCACTTCGACGGCAAAGCCGAAGCTTCAGATTCCCTGGTTCATCGGGCTCTTCTTGCTTGCCTCATTAAGCCGAACGATTTTTCCGGGCGCGACGGAAGTGATGGGTGCACTCGTGATTGCTGCGAAAGCGGCTCTTTGCCTCACATTGTTTTTGATCGGTGCCGGGCTGTCACTAAAGGTTTTAAAGCATGTGGGCTATAGGCCGATGCTAACGGGAGTGATACTCTGGGTGATCGTCGGAACCTCAACACTGCTTGCAGTGCTGGCGATCAAATAGGACAAAACTCAATAGAGAACAGAGCGTCTCAAGATAGTGTTTGAATGGGAGTTACACGAAGCTAAAGAACTGATTATGCAAGTAGGAAACGTCAATTACGAAATCTTAGTGAGAAAGCAAGGCGAGGCCGTCTATGCCGCATTTTGCCCGCAACTCGATCTGATCGTCAGAGGAACCGCGCACGAGCAAGTCGAGAATCGAATGAAGGAATTGATCATTGAGCACGTCGCAAAACAAACAGAAGGCAAGGCAGAAGCGCAAACCGAAGGAACGGCAGAAACGAAGAGCGCATAATGCACTCGCACACTTCTGGTGCGAACCCATCAAGACTCCTTGATCGGGCGATGCGAATCCACACTATAAAGTAAAAACGGCAACTATGAACGAGCGCGGTGGTACACTCTATGCGACCGTGGCTGTTGCCTTACCATTCAAGTATCACACCGGCGGTAGCGACGGTCTGACTTACCTCATTCCCGAAGATCTTCTCAAGCAAGCCCAAGTCGGTACACGCGTGCTGGTTCCGCTCGGCAAGCAAATCAAGACCGGTGTGCTCGTTGCTCGAAGCGAGATCGCACCGCAGATCAAAGCGAAGATACTTCCGATCAAAGACGTACTCGATACGCAACCGATCTTCGATGAGAAGTTTCTCGAATGGACAAAGTGGATCGCGATGTATTATATGTCGTCGTGGGGCGAAGTGCTCGCTGCCGCTCTTCCGGAGGGTTTGAAGCCCGAAACACGGAGCCGAGTTTTTTTGGCAAGTCCGGCGGCCGAGAGTTTTGTCGAGGGAATGTCCGAACGAGCGCGAAAACGTGCGGAGCTATTGATGGAGATCGCGAAATACACGAAAGGCGTCTCTATCGGATTTTTGCAAAAAGCGCTAAAGGTACAAAGCCTCTACGCAACGTTGCATGGACTCGAAGAGCACGGACTCGTTCGCATCGAGCGCCCGCTTGGCAAACAGTGGAAACCCAAAACCGAAAAAGTGGCGAAGCTTCCGCCAGATCTTTATCTCGGTTCGGACCGACTCACCGATATTCTGAAAGATCTCGAAAAGCACGCGCCACGTCAAGCAAATATTTTGCTCGGCGTTATTCAGCAAATGCAGGTGAGCCCCGACGAACCGCTCGCCGTCCCGCTCTTGCTAAAAAAGGCAGGTGCGTCGATCGCTGCGTTTAATTCGCTCAAAGAAAAAGATCTCATTCGAGTTGTCGAGCAACGTGTGAAAGAGGAACTCCCCGACGACGTTCGGCAAGTTCCAAGTGCGCAAGATATTTCCAACTTAACACTCTCCAGCGAACAGCAGCACGCAGTGCGCGAGCTTACGACACAACTAAATCTCGGCGAAGCAAAGACGTTTCTCTTGCACGGTGTCACAGGCTCAGGAAAAACAGAAGTCTATACCGCGCTGACGCAAAAGGTCGTCGCCGAAGGCGGCGGAGTCTTGATACTCGTACCCGAGATCGCACTCACGCCACAACTCATCGCACGATTTCGACAAAGGCTAAGCATAGAACGCGAAGATGCGATCGCAGTTTTGCACTCTCGTATGACGATGGGTGAACGAACCGCAGCGTGGGCATCGCTTGCGAGTGGCCGCACGCGTATTGCAATCGGAGCGCGTAGTGCGGTATTCGCACCGATTCAACATTTGCGACTCATCATCGTCGATGAAGAGCATGAAGGTACGTACAAACAATTTGATAAGACACCGCGGTACAATGCGCGTGATATCGCGGTTGCGCGTGCTGCATTTTTGAAGGGAGTCTGTATTCTCGGCAGTGCGACGCCTTCGATGGAGAGCTACTACAACGCGATGGAGGGGAAGTACGCGCTCCTCGAACTCAAGCAACGCGTGATGGATGCGAAGCTCCCTTCGATCGAAATTCTTGATGTACGAAGTGCGATCAAACGCGAGGGCGCAAAGCGAATGCGCGTTTCGATCACACTCCAACTTCAGAAAGCGATTGATGAAAGGCTTGCGCGAAAAGAGGGCATCGTCTTGTTGCATAATCGTCGCGGATTCTCCACCTACATGGAGTGCATCGACTGCGGCACGATAGAGATGTGCCCCAATTGCTCGGTCACGATGACCTTCCATCAAGCCAAGCAACAAATGCGTTGCCACTACTGCGGACATACCGCACGCATGCGCACAACATGTGCAGCGTGCGGCAGTGCGAACATGTTACTCGGTGGGCTCGGCACACAGCGCGTCGAAGAAGATCTCGCAACGATGTTCCCTGGCGCGAAAGTTTTGCGCATGGATCTCGATACAACTTCCAAGAAGGGATCCTTCACCAAAATTCTTACTGCATTCGCAAAAGGTGAAGCAGATATTTTGCTCGGAACGCAGATGGTTGCCAAGGGACTTGATTTCCCGCGCGTCACACTCGTCGGTGTTATCAGTGCTGATACCGGACTTTCGCTGCCGGACTTTCGATCAAGCGAGCGCACGTTCCAATTGCTATCACAAGTTTCCGGACGTGCCGGTCGCACCGAAGCGCTACCAGGCGAAGTCTTGATTCAAACAATGCAACCCGGACATCCGAGCATCGTGCTTGCGGCAAAACATGACTTCGTGGAATTTTACACACGCGAGATCGAGGATCGAAAAATTTTGCTCTATCCACCGTTCAGCCGATTAGTCTTGATCGAGTTTCGAGGATTGCAAGAAGCACTTGTCGAAAAACAAGCCGAAGCGTTTGCATCGCTCTTTCCGAGCAAGGCATCTTTTTATGAGCGCATTGGTCCAGCGGCTCCGTCGATTCCGAAGTTACGCAGCGAATATCGCTGGCATGTGTTGCTCAAGAACTACAAGAAGTCCGATCCGAACGGGGAGAAGATTCGTCGCTTGATTACCGGAGCGATCGATCAATACCAAGCGCGATTTGCAACGCCGCATGTGAAGCTAACGGTCGATGTCGATGTGCAAGGTGTGTTGTAATCTATCGCTACTTAAAAAAGATCAGGAATAATCCGCCGATCACAAACAGCATTCCGAGTCCCGACTTCACTGTAAGCGTCTCGCCAAAAAACATCAAGCCGATCAGCACGACGAGTATCACGGATGATTTATCAATGAGCGATACCTTCGAGAGCGGCCCCTCTTTGATTGCACGAAAGTATGCGAGCCAACTCAGTCCTGTTGCGAGTGCCGAAAGCCCGAGAAAGATAATCTCTTTTGTCGAAGAACCCTCAAGCGTGATGCGCTTTTGCTTCAGCGCAATAACTGCGAGCGTCACGAAAAAAATCAGAAACACTCTATAGAGCGTCGCCACATCCGAATCAATCGTTTGTGTACCGAGCTTTATAAACACTGCCGTCAGCGCTGCGAAGAGTGCGCTAAGCCCGGCATAGATCATCCAGCTTTCCATAGTTGCTCTGAGTTAGTTGTGCTCTCGTTTATTTTCCAAGTATACTCAAAATATTTTCCGCAGCAACACGCCCCGTTTCGGCTGCACCATTCATAAAGCCTTGAAAGTTTGTACTGCAATGCTCGCCTGCAAAAAAAAGATTGCCGACAGGTTTGATCTCTTCACCAGCAATGCTCGTGTACTGTCCCGGCGTGTAGCACGCATAACTACCTTTTACGAATGGTGCACTCGGCCAATGAAACCGCTCTGCGTTGCCATTGAATGCTTGCGCACTCCCAGCGAATGCCTGATCAAGCTCGGGTAAATATTTCGTAGCATGATCGATTGGTTGACCCGAGTTCGAAAACCTTCCTTCTTTACCGGCAAGGAAAAAAGTATAACCTGCGGATACACTCTGTTGCGTTCGACTGTTATCCCACCCGGTCTGAAACGATTGATCGGTGAAAGTATATCCTTCGAATCCGGCTTTTTCCCATGGGCGTGAAGAAAATCCTGCAAGAATCTTTGCGTTCGTCCCATATCCCAATTCTGCGATCGCTTTTTTCTTGAGTGTTGGAAGCGGAATATCGATCTTAACCTCACGCAGCATTGTGAATGGAAGCGCAAGAATTACAAAATCTGCCAGAACATCCGCACTGCCAACACGCGTAGAAAAATTCAACTCGATTTTTTTACCCTTCATGCGAATCGATTCGAGAGTCCTATCATTCTCGATCGAACCACCCGCCTCTCGGTGCAGCGCGTCGATAAGCGTTTGATTACCACCTTCGAATCTGTAGCGCTCATCACTCTCTCCAAAAATAGGAAAGTGATCATCAGGAATAGCGGAGGGAATTATCGAAAGAAAATTTATCGCCGATTGCTCAGAAGCATCCAGCCCATACTCGGTAGTGTATGCAGCGATCAGCAACGATTGCAACCACGTCGGCGCAGCAAGCGTCGAGATATATTCCGCAAGCGAAGTCTCATCGAGCACTTGCACCGATGGCGGCAACTGCATCGCTGCTGTCACGGTATCCGGAAGCACCGACTTATCTTTTATGATCGCTGGCAGAATAGATTGAAACGCTTCGATGACCTCACGCTCTGAATAGTGACGCCCGCCAATGAAGTACGCATGCTCACGAAGTTTTGGATCCTGAGAGCGAAGATCAATAAGCTTCAGATGAAAATCATCTCGCAGCGCGAACATCTCCAAATGTTTTGTGTCGATGAATTCGCCGCCGAGTTCGGTCGTCAGGCCTTGACCGAGAATATTCTTACCAGTAATGACGCGTCCACCCGAACGGCCACTTGCTTCAAAGATCCGCGAATGCATCCCCGCCTTTCGAAGTCTATGACTCGCAGCAAGCCCCGCGAGTCCTGCACCGACTATCACGATTCGCGGCGCAGTCTTCTTTCGCGCACTCATGCTCGGAATTGGAAGTGCATTTGCGAGCACCAGCCCGGAAGCTGCAAGCGAAAGCTTTAGCACATCGCGACGTGTGACATGCCTTGATTCTTTTATGCTTTCCATCACTTCATCTGCCGGAGGTCCCGAAGGATTGGATGTGCGCGCAGCAATGTGCATTGCTCGTTGGAGCGCTCGGAAGAGTGGAGTTTTGGCTGAACGCGGCATTTGCGAGAACTAGCGAAGGTAATAACGAATGCGAAAATTAACGAACGCACAAAAATAGCTCCGGCGCAGTCCCAATCCACAGGAGTGCGCCGGAAGCAAGGAAGCGTTTTACCGCTTTAAAATAAAAACCGCAGCGTGCCGAGAAAAGTAAACACTGCTGCGGAGCTCTTGTTTTGTTTGCCCTAAAAATGAGATCTACTTTTTGCCCAAAACTAAATCTCATAGTATAATACGGAATACTAAAGCTCACGGTTTTAGCGATGCCTCACTTTATTCCAATTCCCAATAATATATGTTCAAATCTGAGAAAATCGCTACTTTTGACCCAAAATACGCTCTTTTCCGTGGACGCTTTCTCAACACATTTCCACACTTTTTGACATAACATTTTGAGCGTCCGAGATCGTAGCAGCTTACTCTAATTTTCCACTTTTCCCCACAGCGAAAAGATGTCCACTTGATTGTCCCCATTCCTGTC
>JBDTCS010000104.1:0-4214 GCA_039923455.1 Kapaibacterium sp. (SeqCode)
CCATCAGGAAGAATTCCCACTGTTGGCTGTTCGGATTTCGATTGCTCTATCAATGCTATACGTTTTGTACTTCAGTACATTCAAAAACTGTTGCGTGCCTTTAGATGACCGCGAGTAATTTCGAGACCATCCATATCGACAAGTCTTCGCTTGAGAGCGATGCAACTCCATACTCGTCAAGAACGATTCTGCTTTTCGTGCTTGGCATTTCCGCAGTCATCTATTTTCCTTCGCTCTTTTGGTCTTTCGGGCACGATCAGAATGTCTTCGCAGAGATCGGTTCGCTAATTCTAAAAGGGAAGAAGCCCTACCTCGATGCATGGGATATCAAGCCACCAAATATTTATTATCTCTACGCGATCGCAGAATGGATTTTCGGCGAGCATGAGTTATCCATCCGTTTGCTCGACTATGTTTCGACACTCACGTCGGTCGTGCTGATCTTCAAATTTATCGAAGTGCGTCTGCGCGTTTCAAGTTATCTCCATCCACAACGAACAGCAGCACTCGGTTCGTTTCTTCTGGTTATCGTCGCGCTCTCACTTGGGCTTGCCGATACTGCGCAAACGGAGTCGCTTTCGCTTCCATTTTTGTTTGGTGCGCTGGTGCTCGCTTCGAGCGAGAAGCGATGGTTGCGGGGAATGCTATCAGCAAATATCCTCGCCGGATGCTTGATTGGGTTTGCGACCTTCCTGAAGACTACGAATGCGATTTTTCTTCTGCCAATCGTTCTGGATATTATCCTCGGTAAGCGCTACCGTGCGGGTATTGATCTGCTCATCGGCTTTGTGTTGCTCTGCGCTCTTGAGTTGGGATTCATGTGGCAGCAAGGATATCTCAGTGCCTATCAGCTGATCTTCAATCGAGTCTTAACCCAACATGCGTCCGAAGGAAGAGAACATACAGTAAACATTTTCGATTGTCTGCGCACCTTCTGGACCTATCTCGATACTTGGACGGTGCTTGCGATCATTGGTTTCGCGCTTACGCTGCTTTCATCCAAGTCAAAAGGCTTAGTTCGTGCCTACGGTAATTTTTTGCTGCTGATGCTATCGCTACTTATTGTTGCTTGCATCGCAATCCTGATTCAAAAGAAAGGCTGGGGATACCACTTTATTATTTTGTTGCCCGGGCTTGTGCCTATTGTTGCGATGGGCTGCATGCTTTTATGGAAGTGGTTGATGATTCGTCTCGACATCGAATCGAGTAAATCGCGAAAGTGGCTTGCTGTCGGAGTGCTTGGGTTGCTCACTCTCGCAAGTCCGAGTGGTGCGAGGCGGTATCGCGGTACGGTCGATAGTATACTTTCTGTGCGTCACCATCGTGCCTATCTCGCAAAGCTTGGCTCGCCGCAGACACTCTATTTCCCGCCATGCACTGAGATGCTTGCGGATTACGTTGTCCAGCACGTCCCACCGACTGAAAGCATCTTCATTCTTGGTCACGAACCTGGGGTGTATTGGGGTGCAAATCGACTTCCGGCAAGCAAGTTTATCTATACGCTACTCTTCACAAGTCCGGTGATGGAGCCTCGAGATTTCGTGCAGCTGCATCAAGAACTTCTGAATGCTTCTCCAAAAGAGATTATCATCGAGCGTTACGATACCGTCGCGATCAGCGGCACACCCGTCACCAGCGAATCGCTACTTCAGACTCCACCATTAGCGCCGATAAGAGAATTGCTTCGGGCAAGTTACACCCAAAGCGATACCGTCTGCGGAAAGTTTTTGATTTATACCCGGAAAGATTAATATGTCACTAATTCAGGCCCACAAAGTCCTAATCAGCTTCGCGATCGTCTTCTTCCTATTTTTCGGAGTTCGGGAGATCTACCACCAGAACGCCATCATGGGCTCGGCATCACTGGTGATTACAGTCGTTTTAGTGCTCTATCTCAGGTGGGTTTTCAAAGTAAACCGACCCACAAAGTAGGTCAAATAACTCCTATATGCCTTATTAGCCCTATTCGCCTCAATTCTCCCTCCTAAAACCCCCAGAAACAGGGAATTTTTGCACGTTTAGTCAAGTTTTCGGGCAGTTAAATAGATTCTCGGAGTGCTTTCATAGCGCGAGGTTCCGAGGGTGATACATTTCAGCGCTATCATAACAACATATTATGCCAGTTACAAAAGAAGGAAAGCAAGAGTTAGCGACACGCTTCGGCGAGAACCCACAGGATACCGGTAAGACGGAAGTCCAGATCGCAATTTTGACAGCGAACATCAATTCGCTCACACCACATTTTCAGGTGAACAAGAAAGATCACCATAGCAAGCGCGGCTTGCTCAAGATGGTAGGAAAGCGCCGCCGTCTGCTCGATTACCTTGCAAAGAAGGACGTTGCCCGTTACCGCAAGCTGATCGTTGATCTCGAGATCCGTAAGTAATCGGCTCTCTTGCTCGCGGATAAAATTTTCGCGAACAAAGTATTTTAGTTACGAGAATAAAAATTACAAATCGATCTTAGCACGTGTGCAGGAAGCGTCCGAACGCTTTTCATTCACGGCTGGCCGTGTTATCCGTGTGCCCCGAAAGGGCGACCCCAAGTCAGGGCGCACGAGATCTCTCCCGGACCCACTTCGTTAACGACAACTCTTTTGCTGACGGCTCGAACACAAACGAGAGCATTTCGCAAAAGAACACGATCGAACGCGCAGCCTGTATACGAGACTAAGAACCACACCCAATGACCGATGCACTCTTACAAACGGTGCACCATCAATTCACTTTTGGGACTCCTGAAGGAAGCAAGCTCACTTGCTTGTTCGAAGCCCAAAGTGCGTTGAGCATTTCTACATAATACCACTATGGTTTACGATATCACAATTGGTGGCGCAGGCGCTGCCGAAAAAAAGCTCAGCTTTGAGCTTGCACATTTTGCCAAGCAGGCCAGCGGTTCTGTAATGGCACGCCAAGGCGACACGATGGTACTCATCACCGCAGTCGCTGCAGCAAAAGCAAAAGAGGGCATTGATTACATGCCACTACAAGTTGAATACCGCGAGCGCTCTGCCGCAGCTGGTAAGATTCCCGGTGGATACTTCAAGCGTGAAGGCCGCCCGACCGAGAAAGAAATTCTCTCGGCACGTATGGTCGATCGTCCGATCCGTCCGATGTTCCCAAAACATTGGCGCGTTGAGACGCAGCTCATTGCGCTCGTCATGTGCTCCGATCAAGAGAATGATGCGGATGTTGTCGCGACATGCGGTGCATCACTCGCATTGCTCCTCTCGGATGTTCCGTTTCATGAGGCCGTCGCTTCCGTACGCGTTGCTCGATTGGAGGGCACTATCATACTGAACCCAACCTTCACCGAACTCGAAGAAGCCGACTACGAATTCGTTGTCGCCGGTACGAAGGATTCGATCGTTATGGTCGAAGGTGAGTCGAAAGAAATTAGCGAAGAAGATTTTCTCGCAGCTTTGCGCGTCGCTGCTGATGCGATCCGTCAGCTCTGCGAAGGACAAGAACGTATCTTGCGCGAGTCCGGAATTGGAAAGACGAAGCGCATTCTCGATGGCATCGAGCCAGACGCGGCACTCGTCGGACACATCGAGACGCTCGCTGCAGCCGATCTCAAGACGCTCGCAAGCACCGTCCTCGGTAAAGAAGAGCGTTCTGATCGCACAAAGACAATTTATAACAATGTTGGCACAGCGCTCAAGGCTTCGCTCGGCGAAGATGCATTCGCTGTAGTAGCCGGATCTGTCAACGAGATTGTTCACGACATTGAAAAACGCGAGATGCGCAACATGATCCTGACGCAGAATCTGCGTTTGGATGGACGTAACACAACGACCGTTCGCCCGATCACTTGCGAAGTCGCAGTGCTTCCACGCGTACACGGTTCAGCGCTCTTCACACGTGGTGAGACGCAGGCACTTTGCTCTGTCACACTCGGTACGAAGCGTGATGAGCAGTCGATCGAAGGCTTGCAGCCTGAGACGACGAAGCGTTTTATGCTACATTACAACTTCCCACCGTTCTCGGTCGGTGAGGTTGGTCGTATGACCGGAACAGGTCGTCGTGAAATCGGTCACGGAAATTTAGCTGAACGCGCACTGAAGAATCTGCTTCCGGCCGCTGGTGACTTCCCATACACACTTCGTATCGTCAGCGATATCCTCGAGTCCAATGGCTCTTCATCGATGGCTTCGGTCTGCGGTGGATCGCTTGCACTCTTCGATGCAGGTGTGCCGCTGAAGAAACCGGTTT
>JBDTCS010000105.1:0-13623 GCA_039923455.1 Kapaibacterium sp. (SeqCode)
CAAAGATCCTTCTCGATTTTAAATTGCGACCGGAGAATTTTATCGCAACCGTGCAGACCGGTGCCGTCTTCTCGGGATTTCTTGCTGCGACATTTACCGGATTCATCGCCTACTCCGACGTGAGTCCGTTCATCGAATCCACGTTTCATTTTTCCAACGGTACGAGCTTGCTCATTGCGTTTCTGATCATGGTGTTCTTAGTCACCGTGCTCGATCTGACGTTCGGAGCACTCATACCCAAATCGCTCTCGCTACATAAAAGTGAAACGATCGCATTCGCCGAAGCGGACATCCTTCGACTCCTTGCTGTGCTGTTCAATCCTCTCACGCATCTGCCGGTCGTCATCTCCAACTTTGTGCTCAAGCCGTTTAGAGATAAGACGAGCTTTACCGAGAGCCGAATGTCCGAAGAGGAATTCCGTGTGATGCTCGAAGAAGGTGCACGCTCCGGAGTGATTGATAAAACGGAGAACGAGTTGATCGGTAACATCTTTGATTTTCGCGAACGCACGGCTCGCGAAATTATGGTGCCGCGCATAAAGATCGTCGCTATCGACTCCGAGAGCCCGCACGACACGCTCGTCGATCGCATCATCAGCGAAGGCTACACGCGCCTTCCCGTTTTTCAGGGGACAATCGATAATATTCTGGGAGTTATCTATTCGAAAGACGTGCTCGCACTGATCGAGAATCCCGATCTAATTTTGCTCTACGATATTATTCGACCTCTGCCGTTTGTGCCGGAAACTAAGCTAATTGCTGAGCTTCTGAGAGAATTCCAGATTCAGAAACTTCACATGGCCGTCGTCGTAGATGAATTTGGAGGAATGGCCGGCATCATCACGCTCGAAGATATTCTTGAAGAGATTGTCGGTGAGATTGATGATGAATACGACGAGGAGACTCCGGAAGTGCAGCTCGATCCGGAGAATCGGACAGCAGTACTCTTAGCGACGCTTTCTATCGCGGATGCCAATGAGCATCTCGAAAAGATCTTTCCCGATTTCCGGATTCCGGACGACGAGGAATACGAGTCAGTCAGCGGCTATGTCAACAAACTTTTTGGCTACATCCCGGAAGTTGCCGAGGAACATGCAACCCACGGCTTGCATGTCGTTGTTGTTAAACGGGCACCAAGTTTCGTCATCCAGGTTCGTTTTGAGGATCGGAGACCGAGAAAAGCACTTAACTAATTTAGCAACCTGCGTATCGAACATTTTTGATACTATCTGAGTAAGCGTTCGAAACAATAGAAGCATTCTATCCCAGAGCATCGGCTTCATGGGTGCATGTTATGTCTTGTGGAGTTTCGAATTGAGAGGGTTATTCGGTGGGGCTCAGAGCATTAACTTATTTTCGATTCATGTTGCAGCGTACCCGTTTCTTTTCGTTTCCTTCGTTCGCGATCGTATTCCTCTTGCTGATGATGCCCATCAGTTTGTTCGCGCAACATAACACAGAAGCGCTGAAGCACGCTCGCTCAGGTTACGAACTGGAACAACAGAAAAAATTTCGAGAGGCACTCTACGAGTATAACGCTTCCATCGCTGCCGATCCGAAGTATCCCTACCCTCTCAGCCGTATTGCGAATATGTACTGGGATCTGCACAATTATCCCGTAGCGATCCGGTACTACAGTCGAGCAATTGCACTCGATTCAAACTTTGACATTTCCAATTTTTACAATCTCGGATATTCCTATAAGAGCATTCAAAATTTCGATAGCGCAGTAATCGCGTTTAAAGAATTTATTCGCCGAATGCAACCTGCTTCCAAGGCCGATACGCTTGCGATGATCGACGCCGATTCCTGGATCAAGTTCACACTCGGTTGCGAAGCCGAGCGAGCGAAGCCAAAAAATACGCAAGAACCTGTCCCAATTTTCGGCGAGATCAATAGTCCATACGATGATTTTGGCCCAACGATCACTGCTGACGGAGAAACGCTCTACTTCACCTCGCGGCGTCCCTCGACAAATCATTACGCCTACGAAGAGACCAAAGATTATGGCGACGATCTGTTTGTAACACATAGGGATAGCGCACGCAATTGGGTAAAACCAACCGCGTTGCCGCCGCCAATTAATTCCGTAGATGATGAAGGTGCTGCATCCATTTCGGCCGATGGACAAACGGTCTTCTATTCGCTTTGCCGTCGACCGGATGGCATCGGAGATTGTGATCTGTACTTCTCGGAGCTCGTCGGCGATCAATGGACTCGTCCGCAGAATCTCGGTGCACAGATCAACTCCAAACAATGGGACGCAGAGCCAAGCGTGACTGCAGATGGCAACACGATGTATTTCGCAAGCAAGCGCAGCAACTCGATCGATGGCTCGGAAGATATTTGGGTTGCATACAAAGGCACCGATGGAAGTTGGAGCAAACCGGTGAATCTTGGCGAACCGGTAAACACAAAGTTTAGTGAACGCTCACCCTTCATCGCTGCCGATGGAAAGACACTCTACTTTTCCTCCAACGGACATCCAGGTTTCGGTAACCATGATCTCTTCATATCAAAGAAGCTCGAAGATGGCACCTGGAGCGTGCCGATAAATCTTGGTTCGCCGATCAATACATTTGGCGATGACGAGTTTCTGACCATCCCAGCACGCGGTGACAAAATGTATTTCTGCTCGCAGCGCGATAATCCAAAAGGCAATCTCGATATTTTCGAAGCAACCCTTCCCAAAGATTTCCGTCCGGGTCCGGTTACCGTCGTTGCTGGAATGGTGGTCGATAAGAAGTCGCTTCGCCCACTTGGTGCGAAGATAGAGGTAACGGATTTGAAGTCGCACGAGATCGTCGCGATCTATCGATCGAATAGTGTTACCGGGAAATTCTTTATTACGCTCGGCACGGGCAAATCTTACGGCATCACGGCTACAGCACCGAACTATGCGTTCTATTCCGAGAACTATACCGTGCCAGACACGATCAGTTATCGTGAACTCTCGCACGACCTGCCGCTGATTCGAGTCGATAGCCTTTTCGCGGACCTGCCGGTTAAACACGACTCGATACACCACACGGTCGATACTACGCATCATACCGTCGATACAACTTCGAACACGGGTCAGCCGGAGAATTTTGTACTCAATAATATTTTCTTCGATTTCAACAAAGCTACATTGCGAGATGAGTCGATTCCTGAGCTGAAGAACCTCGTTCGCTTTCTGAACCAGTACCCTAAATTCCGTATCGAGATCGCCGGACATACCGACAGCCTCGGAACCGATCAGATCAACAAAAAGCTTTCGCAAGAGCGCGCTGAAACCATTCGAAGCTATCTCATCATCAACGGTATTGCCGCTAACCGAATGACCGCTCGCGGTTACGGTTCGACTCAGCCTGTTGCTGCAAACGACACTGAAGAAGGCCGTCAAAAGAATAGACGTACCACGTTCCGAATTCTTCAGAAGAAATAACGTGGAACAAACCGTAGAGCGCATCGGAATTTTCGGCGGCACTTTCGATCCACCGCACGTCGGACATCTGATCGGTGCAGAACTGGCTTGTGAACAATATGCGCTCGATACGCTTCTCTTCATGACGGCTTTCGTGCCACCACACAAGCAACATGTCTCTCGCGCACCCGCGCAGGACAGACTTGCTATGACAACGCTCGCAACAGCGAACAATCCACGTTTCGCTGCAAGCGACATCGAGATCACTCGTGAGGGTACATCCTACACGATTGATACTATCCGCGAGTTGAAAGCTAAGCATCCAAACGCAAAGCTCTTTCTTTTTATCGGAATGGATAACCTCGCGATCTTTCATTCATGGCGAGCTGCTGACGAGATCAAGCAAGAAGCAACCGTTGTCGTGATGCTCCGACCGACACATGATGCGAGTGCACTCGATCCCTCGCTGTTCGAATCTGTCGAAACACTTGAAATACCGTTGATCGGAATCTCGAGTTCGGATGTTCGTGCAAGAGTTCGTGCGGGGCTTTCGGTGAAATATTGGATACCGGAATCGGTCGAGGAGTATATTCGCGCACACCATTTGTACGAACAGCCGCTCGGCGAACAACATCTGTGACAAGAAAACCTGAGAAGAAGAACCGCGCTGCGCACCTAATCCTGATGATCGGGGCTGTCACGATGTTCGCACCGCTCCTGTGG
Source organism: Kapaibacterium sp. (SeqCode) (assembly GCA_039923455.1). GTDB lineage: Bacteria > Bacteroidota > Ignavibacteria > Palsa-1295 > Palsa-1295 > JBDTCS01. The sequence continues at coordinate 4,130 of JBDTCS010000105.1, forward strand.
ATGATATTGCTCTCGCTTGCGGACAATCCATCAGGCAGTGCAACGCCAGGCGAACTTCTGCGCGGAAGTTTTTCGCTGTCGAATTATTCCGATGCATTCAATAGCGATACCTTCGGAATTTATTTTCTAAACTCCCTGCTCGTTAGTACCGCAATCGCCTTAGCGAGTTGCATTCTTTCGACGCTCGTCGCGTACGCATTTGCGAGACGGGTATTTTTTGCTAAACGGTTTCTCTTCGGAAGTGTGCTTGCTGTGCTCATGGTGCCGCCGCATGTGATCATGATTCCGCTCTATCGCGAGATGGTTGCCTTTGGTTGGCTCAACACGTATTTCGCACTCACAATACCCTTCTTCGTTACCCCGTTCGGCATTTTCCTGATGCGGCAATACATCGAAGAGCTTCCGGTCGAGATCGAAGAAGCTGCGACAATCGACGGCGCGAACACCTTCGGCATTCTGAAGACGATCATCTTCCCCCTTGCAAAACCGATGCTCGTCGTGCTCTTTATCTACCAGTTTCTGACTGCGTGGAATTCGTTTATCTTTCCCTTCCTGTTTGTGAACAAGGCGTCCATGCGGACACTACCGGTTGGCCTTGCATTCTATCAGGGAAAGCAGTCGATCGACTGGGGACATTTGATGGCGGGTGCAGGGATGAGTGCACTGCCGGTATTAATACTCTTTGCGATTTTTCAAAAGAAGATCATCGCAGGTTTGACAGCAGGCGCCGTCAAAGGTTAACACGAGAGTTATCTAAGCGTCGCGCTGCATTACGAATCCGACAAAATCAAGTAGGCTTGTCTTCGCCTCCGATTCTTTTAGGAGTGCGATTGCTTCTCTCGCTTGTTGCGCGTATTCTTCAGCTTTTAGTTTGGCGTACTCGATACCGCCGTTTGCATGCACGAACTCAATCACTTCCGAATAAGACTCTCCGGCTGCTTTGCCCGACTTAACCAATCCGCGAATGCGTTTGCTCGTAGCACGATCAGTTTTTTGAAGTGCATGAATCAACGGCAACGTCAACTTTTTTTCTTTCAGATCAATCGCGGTCGGCTTACCTATCTTTTTTGAAGCGTTCTCGTAGTCGAAAAGATCATCGCGAATTTGAAACGCGATACCAACGGCCTCGCCGTATGCCTTGAGGGCCATGCGCTCCGGAGACCGCTCCTTACCACCGTCGATGCTCGCAGCACCCATCTCACAACACGTACTGAGCAGCGAGGCCGTTTTATCCGAAATGATCCGAAAGTAACCTTCTTCGTCAATGTTAAGCTGACGCGCCTTTTGCATTTGATAGAGCTCACCCTCGGACATCCGACGCACCGCGTGCGAAGTGATCTCAAGAAAATAATACTCAGAGCTTTCGACCGTGAGTAGCAAACCTTTGGCGAGGAGATAATCCCCCATTAGAATTCCGATCTTATTTCGCCAGAGTGCCTTGATGCTCGCAAAGCCGCGACGCGTGTCGGCCTCATCAATTACGTCATCATGCACCAGAGTCGCCGTATGGAGAATCTCGACAAGCGTTGCTGCGCGATAGGTCGCATCGTTGATCTCGCCGCAAGCCTGCGCAGATAGGAGTACCAAGAGCGGCCGCACTTGCTTGCCCTTCGTGCGAATCAAGTACTTAGCTATCAGATTGACAAGCGGAACCGTGGAGATCATCGTCCGCGAAAAGCGGCGATTGAATTCCTTGATCTCGTGTGCTACCGGAGCGGAAATGCGGGCAAGGTTGGGTTGTGGCATCTGGGCAAAAATACGGCGCGATTGGACAACTCGCCCCGAGAGCATGAAATTTACAGGCTACGACGGTTAACTTTTCTCTTTGGCCGCAAGGTCCCGCTTCTTCTGCCGAGCCACAATCGCGCTTGTGCCGATGGATAACTCGAAGAGTCCCCATAGTGGGAAAAACAGCGCAACTTGCAAGAGTGGATTGCCTCCGGGTGAGAGCAACGCAGCAATAAACAGCAATACGATGATTGTGTGTCGACGATAATGACGCATGAAGGCCGGCGTCAAAATTCCCATCTTCGAAAGAAAATACGAGATCAGCGGAAGCTCGAAGACGAGTCCGGAAATAATCACGATCTCCAAAAATATCGCAAGATATTTATGAATATCGAATAGATTTAATATCTCCTTCGTACCAAAATCTGCTACAAACTTGAGTGACATCGGCAGCATCACCCAATAGGCAAAGGCCATACCGACAACAAAACTAAAGATCGTAAAGAACGTAATCTGCCCAACGTACTTCTTCTCGTTCTCTTTGAGGCCCGGACCGACGAACTTCCAGATTTGCGAAAGTGTGTATGGGAAGCTAAGAATAACTCCACCCCAGATCGCGATCTGCATATAGAGCGAAAGCTGTCCGAAGACTTCGGGGTTGTAGAGCTTGAGCGGTGGTACAGTTTCTTTGGTCGGCGCAATTAAAATATTCTCAAGAATAAAATCGCCAAAGATTGCGCATATAATCACACCAACTACAATGCCGATCACCGCACGAAAAACCACCCAACGCAATTCTTCGAGATGATCCCAAAGGGACATCTCGACATCGCCGGAAGATTCAGGTGGAAGCTCGTCTGGCATCTGAGTGAAGGTGTTTTACTAAAGTTACCTCGTCAGGCGTAGAGCGGAAATTTTGCTGTAAGCGATTTCACTGCCTCACGCACATCGGCTATCGTCTTCGTATCTGTCGGATTCGAAACCACGCGATCAATAAACTCTGCTATCAAATCCATTTCGGATTCCATCATACCGCGAGTGGTAATCGCTGAGGTTCCGATACGAATACCACTCGTTACGAGTGCAGGCTTATCATCATACGGTACCGCATTTTTGTTGACCGTGATTGCAGCTTTGTCGAGCGCTTCTTCTGCGGCTTTGCCGGTGATATTTTTGCCGCGAAGATCTGCGAGCATTAAATGATTGTCGGTGCCGCCAGAGATAATATAAAATCCGCGCTGCAATAGTTGCTCTGCGAGTCGTCGCGCGTTCTTGATCACTTGTGCACCGTAGGTCGTGAATGAGTCTTCGAGCGCTTCACCAAACGCAACAGCTTTTCCGGCGATGACATGCATCAATGGGCCACCCTGAATCCCGGGCATCACCATCGAGTCGATAAGCTCCGAGACCATCTTTGTACGGCCCGATTTCGGTGCGACTGCTCCCCACGTATTCTCAAAATCTTTTCCGAGCAGAATCATACCGCCACGAGGACCGCGCAATGTTTTGTGCGTCGTCGAAGTCACAACGTGGCAATGCGGCAGCGGACTCGAAAGATGTCCCTTTGCGATCAGCCCAGCCGGATGCGCCATATCGCACATCAAGTATGCACCGATAGAATCGGCGATCTCACGAAAGCGAGCAAAATCAATATCACGCGAATATGCACTCGCACCAACGGTGATCATCTTCGGCTTATGCGCTGCGGCTTGTGCGGCAACATCTTCATAATCAATTCTTCCCGTCTCTTTCGAAACACCATACGGAGTGAACTGATAGAGCTGCCCGGAAAAATTTGCGGGATGTCCGTGCGTAAGATGTCCGCCGTGTGAAAGATTCATGCCCAGCACTTTGTCGCCAGGCTTCAGGAATGTAAAATAGACCGCCATGTTGGCTTGCGACCCAGAGTGCGGTTGCACGTTCGCATATTCGGCACCGAACAATTTCTTCACGCGATCGCGTGCAATATTCTCGATCACATCGACATACTCGCAACCGCCATAGTAACGCTTGCCCGGATAGCCTTCGGCGTACTTATTCGTAAGTACACTCCCCTGCGCATCCATGACTGCTTGCGAAGTAAAGTTTTCGCTTGCAATGAGTTCGAGCCCATCACGCTGACGTGTGAGCTCTTCATCAATAACGGAAAAGACTTCTGTGTCTTTATGCATAACTCGTTCGGTCACAAATCAACTCAACTCTGATCCATCAAAACTTTTCGATCTTCTCAACACGCGCAAGATGTCTTCCGCCTTCGAATGGCGTAGCAAAAAATGCGTCAATGATTTTTTCTGCTTCTTCCCATGCAACAAATCGCTGCCCGAGTGCAAGGACGTTTGCATCGTTGTGCTGACGTGCGAGCGAAGCCATCTCGATCATTGTTGCATCAACGGCACGAATACCTTTGTGACGATTCGCAACGATCGCGATACCCACGCCACTTCCGCACACAAACACACCCATCTCTGCTTCACCGCGCAACATTCCCTCAGCGGCCGCATGACCAAAATCAGGATAGTCGGAGCGCTCGGCATTATGCGCACCGTAATCGACTACTTCAAAACCTTTCGACTTGAGATACGTTTTCGCCCGTTCCTTGTAATCGAAACCGGCATGATCGGAAGCAACAGCAACTTTCATACGCTATGATTTATCACAAAATTATTCGGAGACTCTCGATGGAACAAACCATCGCTCGGAAAGACTGATACTTCCGGAGAGTCGGATAAACTTGTCGGTCGGCGCTGCGTTCAGCGTTGTTGGTGTCCGCTGACCAACAGTGATCGCGAGATCGAGCAACGATTCGTAACTGATCGGAATTCCAACACCGGCCGAGATCGCAACCTCATTGATACCACCAGAACCTGCCGGACGGAACGGCGTCACATAGTAACTCGCGCCCAACCGAAGCCCAAGCCTATCCCAAAAACTCGAGATGCCATATTCACCAACCATGTTCGGGACTTTCTCGATACCAAACGCGAATCGATTCGTCGAGCGAAGACTGCTATCCGCGACTGGCGAGCTCGAGGTAGAATAAAGATACGCCGCACTGAAATCCTGCAAGTGCACATCACCATACGCACGATATCGATCACTCAGTGAGATCCCGATCCCTGCTTGAATACTCGCCGGATACGAACCGACTCCAACCGTCTCGATTGTTGTATCAAGATCCGTGTTGAACGGTGTTACGACCGTTCGCTGTGTCGTGTTCAGCTTTGTTGCAAGTGAAAATCCGAACGCGAGATGAATTCCATGAAACGCCGGTGCGATAGAATCACCCGCGATCAGCAAACCGAAAGTCCCTCGCGAACCATTGATAGAATAATCTCTCTCGAACGATCCACTTGCTGTGTTGATATCGCTGAATTGAAGATCGGTGAGATGACGAATATTTCCAAAGAGCAATTCGAATCTTCCACCGAGCGACACTCCGCTCGTGATCATTCCGCTCACACCACCGAAGAGCATGCTCACTCCGCCTTCGCTACGATATGATCTCGTCGAAACAGAATCACCAAAGTCAATCTGACCATTCGCATCCGTGATCGGTTGCACGCCCAAACCGATCGACATGCTGTGTGCATTCCAAACCGGCGCACCGAATACGAATCCGCCAAAGCGCAAATTCTGATTACGGCCTTCTTGCGTTGCAGTGTTCGTTTGCACAATATCAAAGTGGATCTCGGACTCCAGTCTTGCACGAGCGAGCCAAGTCCAAGAAGCAGGATTCAGTGCATTCACAAGGCGTGGGTCGGTGCTTGCGTATCCTGTGCCGCCCATACCATCGAGATGCGCGTTCGTTGTTTCAATCGGTCTACCGAAGCCGATAAAATCAAACGGTGAACCTTGTGCGCGAATAGACTTGGTCGGCTGCAACACAAGTGCACATGCAAACGCGATCATAAGAAAGCGCAGCATCGTGTTGCGACGAATGGAAACTCGGGTCAATATATTATTCTGCGTATTCTTCTGCACGTACAAGATTCTCAAAATCGTGAATAAGTGAGCACGAGCTTCGGTCGATTGTTGGGGTCGGCAGCATCGATGCCATAGAACGTCCAGCGATTAAGTGTGTAATCCTCCACCGAAACACTGTAGCCTAAAAATCCGCGAATGATATCGCCGGTGCGAAGTTCGAAGCCAAAGTTTTGGGTCGGATCACGTTGCCACAATTCGATCATGCGTCGAATCTGAAATTTGTAAAGCGATGGATCGCTCGGGTCACGCGTGCCATAGGACACAAGCACGCCCGTTGAATCGAGTGTTGCATTCGCTGCGCGTAGCTGAATGATGGACGGTCCGAGTGTATCGCTAACATTATCCGAATGACGCGAATGCAGACTGTCGATCTTCAAAACAAGAAATGCATTATTGACAGTCGTATATTTTCCGATCGAATCAATCGTCTTGTTCAGATTTGCCAAATTGATGCTGACGCTCTCACGACGATTCGCACTTCCGCGAATTGTAAACTCGCCGGGAAGCGCTGCACTTTTGTCATTGAACAAATGATAATCGAGATACGCAGGATGCGAAACTTCGGTGATGGTGCCGCTATAATCAACTGTGTAAAGCAACTGTGGTGCGAAGCCAGCTGTCGCAACCTCGGACGTTCCGACAGCACGCACATTTGTCATCGCACCCGGCACAACAACAAGCGCGAGTTTGAGTGGATCGTATTTTTTAAGCTGAGCAGTATCGAGATTTATCGTGATCGTGTTCGAGCTATCACTCGGAAGATCCCCAACAAAATGTCCGAGCGGCGTCGCACCAAGATCGGCAGTTCCTAAAGTAGTGGTAGCGTTATCGATCTTTCCACCGGTCTCAGGATAGACAGTAAATTCGATATGTGTATTGCCGATATCTCCAAAGCGATACGGAAGAAGTCTGAGCTGAAGTTGTGCAGAATCAATATGTGCCAGCGAATCTAAGCCAAGCACAACAAACTTGAACACACCCCACGACTCTGCATTCTCATTCGCATCCGAAACTTTGCCGATAAAGATCGAAGATGATGCGTAGTTCGCGTTGAAGGTTTGCGAGGCCGTTGTAACAGTCGAGAACGCGTAATTCGAAAATCCGAAGAACGACGAATCCTTAACGGTGACAGTTCGAACGGTGATCGTATCGCTGAAATATTGTGCCCCAATGATCGAAGTCTCTTCTTTACATGACGAGAGCGCTATTGCTAATAACGCAAAAAGAGAGAGAGCGAAAAGTCCTGAGAATCCAACAATCGGCGAAGACTTCGCCTTGACACTTTTGAACGCTGAATCTGGCATTAAAGAAAAATTACTCTCTCAAAAAAAAGAGAAAAATGCAATCCCGTCAGAAGTAACTCTGCGAATTGCCTCAAAAACGTTTTTACTCGGCTGATTCCCGACTCACCCCAAGTCACTAAACTGCGAGCCATCGCAAATGGAAGTCCGGAATAGATGGAAAGCCTACGAAAGCTCTCCCCGTTCCACGCAGAAAGACCCCGCAGGTTTCAGACATAAAACCATCTTATGGGCGAGAAAGTACCTTCTCGTACAATTCTGCGTATTTAAGAGCAGACCGTCCCCATGAGAAATCCTTGTTCATACCGTTGATCTGCAATTGCCTCCACTCGACCGGTGATGTCTTGTATAGCGTCAAAGCTCGCTCGAGCGCTTTCCAGAAAGCTTTCGGATCGTATTTATCGAACGTAAAGCCTGTTGCCGGATTCTTTTTTGTACCGTTGGCTTGATCGACCACTGTGTCGGCAAGGCCGCCAGTTGCACGAACGACCGGAACCGTGCCGTAGTGCATCGAGTACATTTGGTTCAATCCACAGGGCTCATAAGCGCTCGGCATGATGAACATATCGGCACCGGCCTCGATCTTGTGGGCGAAGCTATCGTGGAATCCGAGATAGACACCAACTTGCCTCGGATATTTTTTCGCGGCACGAGCAAAGAACTCCTCATACTTTTTCTCACCAGATCCGACGACAACAAATTGCGCACCCGTCTTCATGATGTTTTCCATGTTCTCCGTGATCAGGTCGAGACCTTTTTGATCCGAGAGACGCGTGATGAGTCCGATGACAGGCGTACCCTCTTCGTATGGCAAATTCATCGTGAGGCAAAGATCGCGTTTGCATTCTTCCTTCGCACCGATCTTCGCAGCCGAATATGTCTTCACAATATTCGTATCTTTTTCCGGATCCCAAACCGAAAGATCGATACCGTTCAAAATACCACTCAGATCTTTTTTGCGCTTCGTAAGCAAGCCCTCCATTCCGCAGCCATACTCGGATGTACGGATCTCCTCAGAATATTTTTCGCTAACAGTTGTGATCGCGTCAGCGTAAGCGAGACCAGTTTTCAGAAACGAGAACTGACCATAAAATTCACCGCCCGCAGGTGTGAATACTTCCGGCGGCAATCCCGTCTTGATAAACGAGCTTGCAGGAAAGTTGCCTTGAAACGCAAGATTATGTATGGTGAAGACTGTCTTTGTTCCGGAAAAGAATGGGTCGTCTTTGAGCACAGTCTTGAGATACGCGGGTATCAGCCCGGTTTGCCAATCGTTGCAATGAATCACATCAGGCTTCCAAAGCAATCTGCGGCATGTTTCAAAAACGGATTGCGCAAAGATCATGAAGCGCTCGTCGTTATCCGGATAATCTTTGTTCGTAACCGGATCGACGTAAAGCCCAGAGCGCTGAAAATATTCGTCGCTCTCGACAAGATAAATCTGCACGCGTGTGCGTGGTGTAAGTATTGCGCTCGACTTTGCACTCACCATCACCTCTTTATCGCCGACATGAAAATCCATGCCTTGCAAGCGATTAATGATATGAATCTTTTGCTTACGTTCACCGATGAATCCGTACTTTGGCATCAGCACTCGGACGTCATGATTGAACTCACGAAGCATTTGCGGCAGCGCAGAACTCACGTCGGCCAAGCCACCCGTTTTTGCGTATGGATAGACCTCGCTCGAAACAAATAGTATATTGCGCGTGGGAAACTTCGGCAGATCGGCCATCCCCGGAAGTGGGTTGAGCGAATGACTCGTCACTCCGGTCGAACCTGGCCCGATCGAGGCATCGCTCGTGCGAGGAACATTCATAACTTCAGTCATGGAGCGGTGAAAAACAGCGGCTATACTCGTGTGGAAAATGGCCGGAGCCTAATAATTATGCAAAAATACGGCTTTTCGAACGATCAACCCCCAAAAGAGGCCTTCAATGGCGAAATAACAAAAATAATTGTTCATAAACCCGAAATATTCAGCGAAGAACCAGTGGGGCCCTCGGGTTTTTAAGCCTCGTCCGATAACGCTAATGGGCGACAACGTCACTCTGCTGCCCACTTTCGATCGCGAGCTTGGCCCCACTCTATCGTGCCGGCAATAAATATCCGACGCATTTTGTCGTCACAGCACACGAACACGAGCAACCGATGTGGATAAACACTCTACTCGCGGCCTAACGCGCGAGTTTGCGCAAGTAGGCAAAAATCCATCCCACCTGTAACAAAGTGATGGCTCGGGTGTTGTTTAGAGTGGTGTCCGATGAGTTTTGTGAGTGTCTCACATTCCGTACTACAGTGAATTCCTCTAAGTCGAGAGTCTGGTATTGTTTTTTATTACTCGCATTGCTCATGCTGATTAGGCCGAGCATATCGCGCGCGCAATTCGATCCAAATTGCTACCACCCCATAGTTGGCAAACCGGGAGAGGTCGATACGGTCTACGGGAGTCTGAATGAGCAAGAACTTACCAACTCACTC
>JBDTCS010000106.1:0-8109 GCA_039923455.1 Kapaibacterium sp. (SeqCode)
AAGTCAAAAGTGTAAAGTGGCTGCTCCAAATATACCAAATGCCTCACAAAGATACTATGCAGACGGGTAGGCTCCCCGTTCAACGAAATAATTGCACCAACTCCGCCAAGCTCTTCACGCTGGCGAAACGGCTGTCCGGAGAGTGATTCTGGGTGTTCGATCTGTCGATCCAAATCGGCCGAAACCCTGCCCCCAGCGCTCCATGAATGTCGTGTGCAAGATTATCGCCTACATGATAACACTCCGCTTTCGTTCGATTCGCGACCCGTGCGGCGTGTTCAAAAATTTCCACTTCCGGCTTCCAAGCTCCGACCTCTTGTGAGATCACGACAACTTCAAAATGGTCAAGAATTCCGGTCTTCTCAAGCTTCCGTCGCTGCTGCACTCCGGTACCGTTGCTAATGATCCCTTTATGTTCAGTGCTTAGAGCCTTTAGGGTGGGGATCACGTCTGCGAACAGACACCAATTCGCTTCATAGGCCTCGACGTAGATCGCGGCTCGTCTCGCCGCTTCACTTTCACTTAGATTTTGTCCAAACAATTCTCGCATTTGGAACAAGCGAAGTTCGGTGTAGGTGAGTTCACCCCGAGAGAACGGCTTCCAATAGCGCTCGAAGAGCGACTCCCAAACTATGGGCAACTCAGCTTCAGAATATACAGTCTCCTCACCAAACTCCTTGTGCAAGTGAGAAAGCGCCGCTCCGAGACTTCTTTCGTAGTCAAAAAGCGTGTGATCAATATCGAAGAAGATCATCGTTCGCGATTTTTTTTCGAGATGCGTAGCTGAAATTTACCGACGGGACTGGTCTCACGGTTCGCTTCCTGCAAAAATTACTTTCGTGCGAAGATGGTCGAAGATCCATGTTGTGTGATAGTAAACTGATCGACGAGTCCGCTTTCGTTCTTGTGAAACAGTATCTCGATCCCTGCTTTCGCATACCCGAATTTCAAATCGCCCGTCATTCTCAGCGGAAAGGCCGGCTGCCCGAACGCACGGCCGGTAAGTTGATCATCCGCTTTGGCGATGAGGAATTCCATTCCGAGCTCTTTGGAAAGGTATGTACCTTGACAGAGCGCAAGTATCTCCGCCGGAACAGGCACGTCCGGCTCGATCGCGTAAGACGGTATATCACTCTTGCGGCCATAGACCAAACTGGTAACGTCTACAATGACATCGTTAAAATCAATATTGACACCATTCGCGATGAAGGAGATGATGGTACTATCACGCGGAAAAAAGGATGCAAAAGACCGAAATCCGTCGATGCTTCCGGAGTGACCGAACGAGTAGAGTTGATAGAACGGTGTCTTGAACATACCGGCTCCAAAGCCATCCTTCATAGTCGTCATTATCTCGAGGCTCTTCTTGCTCACTAACTTGTTGTCGAAGATAGCCCAAAGGAAAGTCGCCAAATCGCTTGGAGTCGAGATAACCGAACCTGCTCCGCCAGGGATACTCGGATCTGTTTCCGGTTGCGCAATCCATTCATTCGCCTTGAATCGGTAGGAGGCTGCCTCTAAATGATCGGCCCGAATCTTCGTAGCGTAGTAGGTATTCTTCAGCCCAATTTTGCTTGTGATCCGAGCCTTGAGTTGCTCAGCATACGAACTCTTCATGATCCGCTCAAGAATATACCCGAGCAGCACGAAATTCGTATTGCTATATACTCCTTTCTCACCCGGTGCGAAGTCGGGTGCGCTCTTCTTGATGATGTCGATCATCTGATCACGTGTGTGCGGCACGGTCATCCAATCGGCATAGTCCGAGTCGTCGGTAAAACTATGCAAACCGCTGTGATGCCGCAACATCTGCTCGATGGTGATTAACTTTGCGTTAGAAATCTCCGGAAAGAACGCGGAAAGTTTTGTTTCGAGCTTGAGCTTGTGCTCGTCGATTAGCTGAAAGATCATCACGGCCGTGAACATCTTAGAGATCGAACCAATGCGATACTTGACTTCCGGCGTCGATGCCAGTTTGGTTGAACCATCCGAGCCGTAGAATCCAACAGCCTTTGTATAGATGATCTTGCCATTCTTCGCAATCGCAATCGACCCCATCCACCGATTATTCTCTACCAATCGGGTGAGCGTTGTATCCAGCCTCGCGGTGTCTAATTTTGCGGGATCAAAACTTCCCTGTGCTACGGCGGATGAGTGAAGCACAGCAATTGACAGGAGGAGACCAAGAAGATTCAGCTTGCGAATCATGGACTGATTTTGCGTTTGACTTTTTATGTAAGACAGCATGCGAAACGACGGTGAAACTTGAGGTCACACGTGGCGTCCAAACAAAGGAATTTATTTCCATTAAGGTTGCCAAATTTTTAAAGCTTTCCCGACGGACAAAATCGGAAAATTGCAACCTAATTCTCGATAAAATCGTAAGAGTATCGTGGTTCAATTGCCATCGTACCTATGTACCAATGGGTGGAACCGGCCGATAGCTTCTGCATGCTTCGGAAAAATCCAAACAAAATAATACGCTTGATGCCAAGCCTGAGGCACAGGCAGAATTAGTCAGGCTTACAATCATTTTATTTCTCGTGGCACGGACGCAGAGCGAATGGTCCGCACGAATACCACTATGGAATCTATTTCCGATTCGGCAAATCTTCATGAGACTTTTGCTCCCGGTTGGCCCGGAATCCCTGCGCGATGGACCTCCAGCGCGAAGTCCGGAGTTGGCACTGCGATTAGCGATGAAAGTCCTCTCTGGTTCACACTCAGCCACGGCGTGTTTAACGAGGTGTATTACCCACGTATCGATCAGGCCTGTATTCGCGACATGGGCTTCATCGTTACCGATGGAGAGCGATTGTTTTCCGAAGAAAAGCGGGATTGCACCACGAGTATATCGTCGCTATTGGAAGGTGTTCCCGCCTTTAAGGTTACGAATATCTGCACGCAGGGATTGTACGAGATTGAGAAAGATATTATTGTCGATCCGCACGCGCCGGTGCTCTTGCAGCGGGTTCGGTTTCGGGCTTTGAAGCCAACCTCCGGTAGATATCGCCTCCATATTATTTTATCACCACATCTCGGAAATCAAGGTGGCGGAAATACTGGCTGGGTAGGCGACTACAAAGGTGTTCCAATGCTTTTTGCCAAGCGAGGTCAATGGGCACTCGCAGTCGCGTGTTCTCTTCCTTGGCGCAAACGCTCCGTAGGATTTGTGGGCATGTCCGATGGATGGAATGATCTGAAGCAACATAAGGAAATGACCTGGGAATATACTCGGGGCGAGAATGGCAATCTTGCACTGACGGCAGAGATCGAACTCGCATCGGAAGCTGTCACATTTGAAATCGCACTCGGTTTCGGGGTTGATGCAAACGAAGCAGGCCTTCGAGCACGCATCGCCCTCGAGACCGGTTTTGAGCCGCTTTACACGGAGTATGTAGCTCACTGGAGAGATTGGCAGAAGTCACTGTTGCCTCTCAATAGGGCGAACGATGCAAAGAATTTGTATCGTGTCAGTACCGCCGTCCTCAAGACGCATCAAGCGAAGAATTTTCCCGGCGGCACAATTGCGAGTCTCTCAATCCCATGGGGCTTCAGTAAGGGGGACGGAGACTTGGGCGGTTATCATTTAGTATGGCCCCGCGACATGGCACAAACAGCAGGTGCGCTCATCGCGTGTGGTTCGACCGCCGATGCGCGTCGAGCACTCGCATTTTTGCGTGCGACGCAGGAAGCAGACGGGCATTGGGCGCAAAACATGTGGTTGGACGGAACGCCATATTGGAATGGCATTCAAATGGATGAAACGGCGCTACCACTTTTGCTCGTTGATCTTGCGCATCGCGAGCATGTCATCGATAATTCCGAAGCATCGGCTTTCTGGCCCATGGTAAAGCGTGCCGCATCTTACTTGGCGAGGAATGGGCCGGTGAGTCCGCAAGATCGTTGGGAAGAAGATCCGGGCTATTCGCCATTCACCGTAGCTGCCGAGATTGCTGCTTTGCTCGCCGCAGCAGATTTGGCAATACTAAATAACGAGCACACGCTCGCGGAGTACTTTCGCGAACTTGCCGATATTTGGTACGCGAGCATCGATGAGTGGATGTACGAGACAGATACCGATTGGTGCACAGAGTATAACGTCGATGGCTACTACGAACGCATCGCAGAGGTTACCATCGTCGATGGCGTTCGGCATCTCGGTAAGGACGTTCTTTTGCGAAATCATCAAAACAACGATGCGGAATACTTTGCGAATCACATGGTGAGCCCCGATATGCTCGCATTAGTGCGTTTCGGATTGCGTGATGCAAAGGATAGTCGTATCCAAAATACTTTGAAAATTATCGATGCACGCCTGAAACTCGACACACCAGTCGGCCCGATCTGGCACAGATACGATGATGACGGTTATGGAGAGCACGAAGATGGTGCCCCGTTCGATGGAACGGGTATCGGGAGAGCGTGGCCGCTCTTAACAGGTGAACGCGCGCATTACGAACTTGCCGCAGGTAACGCGCAACAAGCAAAGGCGCTCCTGGCAACACTTGATTCCTTAGCCAACAATGGAGGTCTGATTCCGGAGCAAACCTGGGACGCTGCCGATATCCCCAAGCGTGAACTCTATTTTGGTAAGCCCTCTGGGTCGGCGATGCCGCTCGTGTGGGCACATGCGGAATACATAAAATTACTTCGATCCCTGCACGAAGGTAAGATCTTTGATATGCCACCGCAAACCGTCCAACGATATTTGGTGGATAAAACTGTTTCGATCCGTGCACTATGGCGATTCAACAACAAAATCCGTTCGATGCCAGCGGGAAGAATGCTTCGCGTTGAAACGATCGAGCGTGCGCAAATTCGGTGGACTGCCGATGGATGGAATACGAGCGTAGACGTTACAACCTCCGATGCAGGTATCGGTATGTACTTTGTAGATTTGCCAACGATGCAAATACCCTCTGGTGGACAAATTCTTTTTACCTTTTTTTGGCTGGAGGCTAAATCTTGGGAAGGCGTGGACTCCAGCGTGCACGTGGGATAATTTTTGTTACGTGAAGATAACCGATCTAAAGTTCGCATGAACAAACGCTCAGGCATTACAACTCTTTTTTTGGATATTGGTGGTGTCATACTCACAAATGGTTGGGATGGCCCGATCAGAAAACGCGCAGCAGCTACTTTCGGGCTCGATTATGAAGAGATAAACGAGCGTCATCATCTAACATTCAGCACGTATGAATCGGGCAAGATCGACATCCAGGAGTATCTAGATCGTGTCATCTTTTTTGCCGAGCGATCTTTTTCGAAAGCGGAATTTAAGGATTTCATGTTCAAACAGTCGCAGCCCTTTCCGGATATGATCGAATTGATTCGTGAAACGAAGCGAGTCCATAATCTGAAGATCGTAACAGTCAGCAATGAAGCCCGTGAACTTAATGACTACCGCGTGAACACCTTTGAGTTGCGAGGTTTCATCGACGTATTCGTGGTGTCATGCTTCGTACATTTTAGAAAACCGGACGCCGATATTTATCGCGTAGCACTTGACATTGCACAAGTCAATCCACAGAATGTGCTCTGCATCGACGATCGTGGGATGTTCGTCGATCAAGCCGTGCAACTTGGAATTCAAGGGCTCCATCACACAGACTACGCTTCCACACGTGCCAAACTCGCACAATTGGGATTAGGCGTATAATAACAAAACGAAGCAGGCAAGTATGCAACGATGCCTAAGATCGGTCTGAACCTTCGCGGTAGTTAGATTCACATTGCGTGCGTAGCTTCAAACGAAGGAGTCTTTCAGTAGAATCGCACGACCAATCCAACGTGTGACGGGAGTAAGCATACAAAGTTCGTACGGACCGTAATGGGATACCACGTAGATCAGAGTATCGTTGTGAAATCTCGAGATCTCGATTATTTTTTTGTAGTTGTTACGATAAGCAAATGCACACCAACCTTATTATTTTCGGAGCAGGCGGAGACCTTACCCAGCGAAAGCTTATTCCAGCGCTTTACAACACATTTCGAAAAGGTAGCCTTCCGAAGGACATCTCGATCCTTGGAGTTTCTCGGGAAGCTCTTGATGATGCTTCCTTTCGGGCTAACCTGAAATCTGCGGCGATCCAAAATCTGCCTAATGAATTTACCGAGGAATCTTGGAGTGCATTTGAACAGCTGCTCTCCTATCAAAAGAGCGACTTTACAAAGGCCGAAGACTATGGTCTGCTCGAACAACGCCTGACTGGTGCGGGTCAGCCGGCAGGAAATCGCATTTATTATCTCGCAACTGCTACACGCTTCTTTTGTGAGATCGTTTCGCAATTGGGCGATTTGAAAATGCTGACGGAATCTCCCGACACCGGCTACCGTCGGATCATTATTGAAAAGCCATTCGGAAGTGATCTAAGCTCCGCAAAGGAGCTAACAAAACGCCTACACACGGACGCGAAGGAAAGCCAGATCTATCGGATCGATCACTTCTTGGGTAAAGAAACCGTTCAGAATATTTTGGTCTTTCGATTTGCCAATGCGATCTTCGAGCCACTTTGGAATCGAAATTATATTGACCACATTCAAATCACCGTTGCCGAAACACTGGGCGTCGGTCATCGCGCGGGTTACTATGACCAAGCCGGAGCCCTTCGCGACATGTTTCAGAATCACTTGCTGCAATTGTTAACGCTCGTTGCGATGGAGCCACCTGCTGCGCTGAGTGCAGATTTGCTTCGTGATGAAAAAGTAAAAGTGCTCACTTCGCTACATCCCATTACCGCGGATACAAACGCGACGGAGACAGTACGCGCACAATACGAAGGTTACCGGTCGGAAGAAGGCGTCGATCCAAATTCTTCCACGGAAACATTTGCAGCAATTCGACTCTTCATTGATAATTGGCGTTGGCAAGGGGTGCCATTCTATTTGCGCTCCGGAAAAATGTTGAAGGAAAAAGTCTCGGAGATCGTCGTACAATTTCGTAGTGTTCCGCTTCAGCTTTTAGGCGCACCATCAGATCCGCAAAAGCTTCCGCCGAACCGATTGAGTATTTGCATTCAACCTGACGAGGGATGCCAACTCGAGTTCGTTGCCAAAGTACCGGAAAAGGACAAAGAAATGCGCGCAGTGAACATGGATTTTAACTATCGCGATACGTTTGGTGCTACTTCTATCCCGGAAGCGTATGAGCAGTTGTTACTGAATGTGCTGCAAGGTGATGCAACACTTTTTGCTCGCAACGATGAGGTTGATCTCGCTTGGAAATTTATTGATAGCATCCGGACTGCTTGGGATAGTGGATCCGGCGCACCAATCAAAACGTACGCGCAAGGCACCTGGGGACCGCAGGAAGCGCTCGACCTAATTGAAAAAGATTACCGCGAATGGATACGCGCTTGCACCGCAAAAAGTGAATAGCGTTCTAAAGCAACGGCGTGTCTATCGCGATCCGACCGAGTTAGCGCAGGCCACGGCGGAGCTGATAGCTCAGAATATTCTTAACTCGATCTTCGAGCGAGGTATCTGTTACATCGCTTTTTCCGGTGGTGAGACTCCGAGAACAGCCTATCGCATCTTATCAGAGAATCCCAGAGGAGTGGGCATAGATTGGAACAAGGTTCAGATCTATTTTGTCGACGAGCGCATGGTGCCACCAAACGATACGGAGAGCAACTTTCTTATGGTCGAGCAAGAGTTGTTATCGCGCATCAAGATTCCGCAACAGAATATTCATCGCATACACGGAGAGCTTGACGCAAAGCAAGCCGGTGATTTGTACGATCAGGAATTGCGAGTCGCTTTTGTGAATGCAACTCCAAAGTTTGACCTTATTCTGCTTGGCGTAGGTGAAGACGGACATACTGCATCACTGTTCCCTGGCACAGATGCGCTTCACGCAACACAACAATTTGCAGTCGCTAATTTTGTGCCAGCAAAAAAATCTTGGAGAGTTACGTTTACGCTTCCGGTGATCAACAATGCTCGTAACATAATATTTTTGGTTTCCGGAGTTGCAAAGTCACAAATCATTTCCACACTATCGCGTTCGATGCCGGATGACCAACTACTACCTGCCTCACTGATCCATCCAACCACCGGCAACCTCGAGTGGATGTTGGATGCTGAAGCTGCCTCGCTCTTGTGATC
>JBDTCS010000107.1:0-6024 GCA_039923455.1 Kapaibacterium sp. (SeqCode)
AAAAAAGAAAGCAGCGATGAAAAGTCTATTTCTCATTGCTGCTCGGTAATTTTTAACGACGATGACTATGCTCTGATTCCGTAGAGTGCTGCGGCAAGGGCTTGCTACTTATGATGCGCGAGCATCATAGCGAGGCCTGTCCGAACCATCATCACCGCGATTGCAGCGAGGAATAACGCAACGACTTTGCTTATCGCACGCAGGACAGCTTTCGGAACGTGCTTCGTGATATAGCTCGAGTTCGCGAAGAAGAGATAGACGATCAAGATGTTCAGCGCAAATGCGAGCACAGTCACAAGTTCACCATATTCTGCGCCAAGCAACAAAAGCGCTGTTAACGCAGCCGGACCAACCGTGAGCGGAATCCCGAGCGGAACAATCGCGAGCGACCTCGCGCGACCTTGCGTCCCTTCGGTGGTGCCTGTACCATGTTGATCCGCGAGCGAACGCTGGAGATGACTAAAGAGGAGATCATACACAGCGAAGCAAAGCAGTATCACGCCTCCGGCGACCCGGAAATCATTGATCGTGATTCCCAAAAATCGCATGATAGCCTGACCGGCAAAGAGGAACCCTGTGCCGACGATCATTGCAGTCAAAGAGGCTTCGCCTGCAATAGATTTCGTTTCGCGCTGCGTCTCCGCTTCGGTGATAGATAGGAACAACGGCAAGACACCAAAGGCGTCGATCGCAATAAAGAGCGGAACGAAGACGAGTAAGAAATTCTCCACCGGAAAAAAACAGGGTTAAAGATTATGAAATAACTATTGGTACGCTCGTGCTAAGGCGCCCTTGACGGGCAAACGGCTTCTACGGAGCTTGCCGGCAAATGTTTCTGAGAAGAAACCGTAGAATAAGGGCGTGTGAGTCGCCCGAAGACTATTAAGGCTTCGTGACCATGCCTTCTGCACCTACGGACACAGAGCCCGATTTCAGCGATTCGAGTTCATTCGTGATGAACGCGATAACATCTTCGATCGGCAGCGTACGTGGCTGATACCGCGAGCGAGCCTGCTCTACCGCGCTTTGGAGTGTCGGGATCTCCCCACGCAAAAAGAGCCAAACATGATAGCCCAGCCGATTGCGATCGTTCGGTTCGATCGTTGGTACGTTCTTTACAGCGCTATACGCCAACTCGGCAAGCGCGTTATCTCCGGCAATTGGTCTATGGATCGACATGGTGCTCTATAGTTTTGTGCTGTGCAAATATAACGCCGAAAGATCGCCCGCTCACGTTGGTCGCTGGAGCCCAAGTTCCGGAATCTGCCACCCAAAGCGCCTGCGCTTACTTTTCGATAACAAATTTCTCTGTCGTCGAATGTCCGTCCGAAGTTGTCGCGACAAGGACGTAGGCGCCCGAGGCGAGGTGCAGTTCTTCGGTGATCGCAGTTTTCTCTGTCGGCAGATTGTGTGCACCGAACTCCTGCATAACGACTCCCGAAGTATTCAAAATCCTGAGCCGAATTGAGTCGGTCGCAGCATGTTTGCGAATGCTTATCAGCAATTTGTGTTCGCGCACAGGGTTGTTCAAGATCGCGAGCGAAAGACTAGGGATTACAAACGCAGCTTGCGTGGAAACATCCGAAACCGAAACGATCTTTTTGATGAGCGCTCCATCCGGATCGATCACGAGTGTGTCAGGTTTCCATCCGAGTTGGATTGTCGGATTCGAAAAATGCGTAGAGTCCAGCCAAACCGGAATGCGTTCTGTTTTTCCGCCATTCGATCTTGCCTCAACGACGATCGGCAAACGAAAATAACCGATCTTTACCGGATCTTGTGCTTGCTCCAAATGCAACGTGGTGGAAGTTGCACTCGCACTCCAACCGATCTTCAGTTGCGGATATCCAATTCCGAAAACCCATTTATTAAAAAACCAACCCATGTCGGTGCCGGTGATGGTATCGAAGGTGTGCCATAGATCGTAACTCGTGGCCACTGAGTATGCATATTTATTTCCGTACGCTCTCACCGCTGAAAAAAAGAGGGAGTCACCTAAGAAGTATCGGAGCATCCCAAGCACTGCTGCACCTTTTTGATAGATGACTGCATAGGGATAGTTGTTGCGAGGCTTCGTCAGGTTTGGTGCACCAAACATCGGGATCGAGGAGCCACCAGATATTGCTCCCTTGATATTCGAATGTTGACGCGTCCAATAGCTTGGTGTTCCGGAATAGCGTTCGAGAAAAAGCGATTCGCAATAGGTAGCAAAGCCCTCGTTCAACCACGGATCATCAAAAGTTTTGCATGTCACTCGGTCGCCCCACCATTGGTGCGATAGCTCATGGGCGGCAGTCGTGTTGTTCGTATCGACGATCGACCTATCAAGGGTTATCATTGTTTGATGCTCCATTGAACCAAGCGGTGCGAGCACATATCCAACTTTCTCAAATGGATACGGAGCAAACAGCGAATCATAATAGAAGAGCGCATCGGCCACTCTTCGACGCATCAGTGTTGCAAGACTGGCCGTATCTTTTGCGAACGCGTAAACATCAAAGGGAATATTGTGTACGTTCGGAATACTTACTTTCTCAAATTTTCCAACGGCGAACGTTAGCAAGTACGTAGCGATCGGGTGGGTCACATGCCAGGTGGAGATTCGCGTGTTGCCATGCACAACGAGATTAGACACTTCGAGTCCGCACGAAGCAACGCGGTCTGTGTCAGCAACCGTAAAGCTGAGATGCACCGAATCCGCTTTATCATCTGGGAGATCATAGCAGGGAAGCCAATGCCTGGTGCATCCAACGTATGGCGCACCGAATCCGACACCCATCGCAAACATCATTCCTGTCGAGTCCGTCACACCACCCCATGGGAAGCTTCCTCCTTCGGATCGTCCAATGCCGTGGTAGTAGGTCGTGACACTAAATTGACTCTTAGGTGAGATCGGATTAGTTGCGGTTTCAATATTGTATGTGCCGCTTACAGAATCAATGAGTGTAATAGTCGATCTTCTCCCGACAACAAATACGCTATCGATCACCAGATATTTTGCGTGCTGCACGATCTGTGTGAGCGGCGAGCCCGCCACGGAGGTCGCGGTCATTGTTACCTGACCTTGAATCGTATTCTTAATTCTGTCGAGCATAACCTGCGCATCATACATGGTCACATCGTATCCTTTCGATTGAGCACTCACCGAATTTGCGCTCATAGTAAGAAGCGTCAGAATCACTGGCAAAAGCAGGAAACTCGAGAGTCTGGGAAACAGCTTCATTTGGCTTACGTAGGATGAATGAATGCACGGCTTGGGATTGCTCACTCCCGGTTCATCGAACCCGTTTATTCGGGAAAGAAGTTCGGAGCACAGAACTTGCAGCCGAATTGTTGAGCCTTGGAAATTGGCAATTATAGCGAAGTTTGACAGGTTTTGGAGTCTATGGCGAGAGTATATCCGGAGAAATTCGAGGTCTTGACGAAGGGTGACCCGCAGACAAGTGGGGGTGCGCCCAGTATAGGCTTTGGTCTCGAGCAGCCGCTTCCGGAAAACGTCATTGCGGCGAGCGAAGAGATGCGTGAACTCGTATCTATCGTGCGTGCGATTGCACCAACGCAGATCACCGTTCTATTGATTGGTGAGAGCGGGACGGGCAAAGAGGTGTTTGCTCGACTGATTCACGATCTAAGTCCACGACGCAACGGACCGTTCATAACCGTTAACTGCGGTGCGATTCCGGAAGGTCTGATCGAGTCGGAGTTGTTTGGCCACGAACGCGGTGCGTTCACCGGTGCAGTCGGGCAGCGAAAGGGATTTTTCGAAGCCGCTTCAGGCGGGACGATCTTTTTGGACGAGATCGGTGAAATGCCGTTGCAGTTGCAAGTCAAACTGTTGCGTGTGCTCGAGACGGGGAGCATCACACGCGTTGGTTCGACAGGTCAAGTTATTACCGATGCACGCGTGATCGCTGCGACGAATCGTGATCTGGAGATTGATGTTCGTGCCGGAAAATTTCGCTCCGATCTTTATTATCGACTCCGTGCAGTAATGTTGCGCATTCCGCCGTTGCGCAATCGCCGAGATGATATTCCCTTCCTGATCGAAGTGATGCTCGAAGAGTTTGTGAAGAAGCACGCGCTCGAACAGATGCCAATGATCGAGCAAGATGCGATTCATTTGTTGATCGAGAATGAGTGGCGAGGAAATATTCGTGAACTTCGCAATACACTCGAACAACTCGTCATTCTCAGTTGTGCACCGAGCCGCACGGAGCAGCGCTGCGTGATTACCGCAACTGATGTATTCAAAGCACTATCGAGTGATGGTGTGTGGCAGAATGCGAATCAAGCCGATCGCAATCTGCCTATTGTGCCGCTGCAACCCAAAGCGCAGCAAGAGCAAACGGAGCGCGAGCTTATTTATCGGGCATTGATCGAACTGCGTAACGACATCACGGAGATCAAAGAGTTGTTGCGCAAAAATGGCGCGAGCCCAACTTCGGCACTGGCTCTTCCACAAGCGAGTTCGTTCACACAGTCCGATTCGTCGACAAATGTGCAGAGTCTTGATGCGATCGAACGGCAAGCACTGCGCAGCACGCTCGAGCGTTTTCACGGCAACCGCAGACTCGCAGCCGAGGCACTCGGAGTGAGCGAACGAACACTCTACCGAAAAATGAAAGAGCAAGGATTGGAGGGCTTCGGACATGCATAACAATTTCCGGAAGATCGCGCTCGCGTTTTTACTTACCGTTGTGTTTCAGAGTTGTTATTCGTTCACGGGTGCAAGCATTCCACCGCATATTCACACGATCGGTATTCCGCTCGCCGAGGATATTTCTGGCTTTGGACAATCGGAGGTGCCGCAAGATCTGACGCGAATCATCACGGATAAATTTACTCGCGAGGGCTCATTGCAAGTCGCTGGTCGAACAAACGCTGATGCACTGCTCACGATCACGATCAGTCATATCACGGACGAATCGGTTGGTGTGCGAACGGGAGAAACGCTTACCAATAAGCGCGTCAGCATTTTTATTCAAGCGACCTACTATGATCAGAAAAAGCAGAAGCAATTCTGGCAGCGAGATTTTCAGCAGAGCGCTGATTATCCGATCGCACAAAATCTCGTTGGCCTGAAAGCCGCGATCGCTTCGGCGGAGAACAAAATGTCCGAGGAGATACTCCTCGCAGTGATCTCGAACTGGTAAAATTGCAGCTCGTCTAATTTTCTCTCCACTGCTACTTATGTAGCACGACAAACTCTACGCGTCTATTTTCAGCCCGACCTTCTTCGGTGTCGTTTGGTGCAATCGGAGTGTCTTCTCCGTATCCATGAGCAGTGATGCGTGAATCTTCGATTCCACTCTTAAGAATGTAGTCGCGCACTGCATTCGCTCGTCGCAATGCAAGTGCAGTATTGTACTCATGTGTGCCGACCGAGTCGGTGTAGCCTGCGATCTCGACAGCCATAGAAGGATACGCCTTAAGCAATACCACCGCGCGATTGAGTTCGGGATACGAAGCCGGCTCTAACTCCGATTTATCAAATTGGAAAAAGACAAGCAAACGTGTGCGCCCAACCGTTTCGCTAAGCTTGATATCATGATTGCCTTTTCGAATGCGGCCGTTCTGATCTACTTCGAAATATGCCGTACCAAATAAATAGCCGTTTGCGTCTGCCGTAACAGAATATTTGCCGGGAGTTCTGGCCTTCAGATCGTACACACCACCCACGGTTCTGCCGGTGTTGACTATTTCGTTCGATCCCAGTTGTACGACCGTCATATTTGCTTCGACGGGTTTCCCTGTTTTCTTGTCGATTACATTTCCATGTAGCCAGACGCGACCGCTGGAATCCACATCAAGCTGCGTGCTGACGTTTGGTGCAAGATCAGGCACGTAGGACGCTTTGGCAACCGTCATAGGCGGCTCGTCATACCTGTCGGGGCCAAACGGAAATTTTAATCCGACAGAGATAGCGATATACCAAAGCTTTGGCGGTGTGACTGCTGGAGATTGCGACGAATAAAAATCGTTGCCAACTTGATCATAGAGTTTCGTCAACGGATAGCTTGCAAG
>JBDTCS010000108.1:0-7821 GCA_039923455.1 Kapaibacterium sp. (SeqCode)
AAGAAGACCATGAATACCTGACGCCACATATAAAAGGTGGTCATCATTGCTACTCCAAAACCGATTATTGGCAAGGCCGATGCAATGCCGCCTTGCAACGAACTATAAGCTGCGGTGCCAGCGAGAAGTTCGTCCTTCGACATGAATCCCGACATGAGTGGCAAGCCACTGATAGCAAGTGTCGCTATGATGAACGTCCAACCTGTAATGGGCAGCTTCTTCAGCAAGCCACCCATGTTGCGCATATCCTGCGCATCTGTATGATGATCGTGGAGATGATGCAATGAGTGATGCATTGCATGAATTACCGATCCCGAACCGAGGAAGAGACACGCTTTGAACATCGCGTGCGTGGTGAGATGGAAGAAGCCGGCCGAGAACGCACCGACACCCATTGCCATAATCATATAGCCAAGCTGCGACACCGTCGAGTAAGCAAGCACGCGCTTGATATCGTTTTGTGTCAGCGCGATCGAGGCAGCGAGGAAACTCGTGAATCCACCAACACACGCTACGATTAGCATCGCATCACCAGTCAACATTGGGAAAATTCTTGCCGTAAGATAAACACCTGCGGCGACCATTGTTGCAGCGTGAATAAGTGCCGAAACGGGCGTTGGACCTTCCATGGCGTCGGGCAACCAGACATGCAACGGAAATTGGGCACTCTTACCAACTGCACCGCAGAAGATCAAAACACCGGCGGCAGTGAGTGTCGCTTCAGGTGAAAGTCCGAGAAGACTAAATGTCGGCGGAAGTCCGGCAGAGATGCGAGCAAAGATCTCACTGAAGCTGAACGTATGAAAATTGCCCCAGATGATCATGAGTCCCGTCCACATACCGACATCGCCCACGCGATTAACAATGAACGCTTTCTTCGCAGCATTTTGCGGGGCCGGCTTTTCGTACCAGTGCGAAATGAGGGCATAACTGGAGAAGCCAACCAGCTCCCAGAAAATATACATCGCAAAAAGATTGTTGCCGATGACGATCCCGAGCATGCTGAACGTAAATACGCCGAGATAGGCAAAGAATCTGGCGAAGCGCACATCGCCTTTCATGTATTCGCTCGAGAAAAGATGCACGAGAAAACTGATGAGCGTAACAACGACCAGCATGATCGCCGTCAGATTATCAATCATCACACCCGACTTGATGACGAGCGGCCCGATCCCGGGCACATCACCAAAACTTATCCAATCGAAGCTCCACGTCAGCGTTCCGGGCATCGACAGTTTCTTCACTGCGATGTAGAGCGCGAGCAAAAGCGAGAGCCCGAGTATCGGAGTCCCGACAAGATGTGCCGACGCATTCAGTCGCTTCTGATTAAATATGATGATCAGAAACGATAAGAGCGAAAGCCCTAAGATGACGATCGAAAGAAGGATCAACTGGTGCATATTTCGAAGAAAAACTTCTTCAACTCTTTTGGAAATCCTACAACGCTAAATAACTATGCTTTAGGACACGAAGCCCATCCGATCAATCGCGAAGCTTATCGACTTCCGAGACATTGACCGACTGAAAATTCTTATAGATATTGATCACGATTGCGAGTGCAACTGCGGCTTCGGCAGCAGCGATCACGATCACGAAGATAGCGGACATCTGTCCGCCCATATTCACGCCGCCATATCGCGAGAATGCGATGAAGTTAATGTTCGCCGCATTCAGTATGAGCTCAATGCCCATCAGGACCGCGATCGCATTCTTTCGCGTGAGCATCGCAAAAAGCCCAAGCACAAAGAGCACGGCGCTCACGATCAAAAAGTGGTTCAACCCTACAGACATATTCTCTTTTTTGTGTTGGCCGAATGCATGCTTAGCTATCGGCTACCTACGCACAACTCTCAAAACTTTTTTTGCTTCGCGAATCACGAGCGTCCTCAAACTTCTTCGACAGGATCCGGCTCGCGACGAGCGATCATTGCTGCACCGATCAGTGCGATGAGCAACACCACCGATACAATTTCAAACGGCAGCAAGTAATCGGTCATCATGAGTTTACCGATCGTTACTGCGGTGCCTTCACTACCTTGCTGTTTTGCAAACTCGGTCAGCGAAGCACTGACTGCGTCCTTATTCCAAATGCTGCTCGTCCAAGGCGCATCTTTGTAGGTGATCCAATGCGTCTGAAAGATGATCATACCAAGCGCCACCAAAAGCCCGAGTACAACGATACCAACCGGAATCCGCGCCGCTGAACCTGAGCGAATATCAATATTTGTCACGCGATTCGTCAGCATAACACCAAAAAGCATCAGAATCAGAATGCCTCCGACATACACAAGTATCTGCGTAATCGCCAGAAAATCTGCGTTGAGCAGCACGTACAAACCCGCTACGCCAAAAAAGGTGAAGAGCAGCGCGAATGCCGAGTAAACGATATTCTTCGCGAAGACAGTAACCATCGCGCTCACGAGCGTGATGATTGCGAAGATGTAAAAAATGCTATCGAATACTGTCATTAGCGGATCTACAGTTTTGAATCGTTACTCAATCTCTCTCTCTCTCTCTCTTGCTTGCTTCTTACTCGATGCTGACTTAAGCGTTTCCACCGGCTTTGAACGGTGGTGGTTTCAAGCCACCGGGCTTTGCTGCAAATGGTGGCGGTTTCACGCCACTTGCGTTCGGTGCAGCAGGTCCACTTGGTGCTGCGGGGGCACTTGGTGTTGCGGGTGGAGCAGCAGCGGCTGGCTGAGCAGCTTTTTCTGCGGCTTGCTTGGCACGAAGTGCAGCAGCGGCCTCGTCTGCTTTCTTTGCGGCTTCGATGTGCAGCGCAGCTTCTGCACCGTCCATTGTTGCATAATTATAGATCAACTCGACGCGATCGAACTCAGAGAATTCGAAAACATCCGTCATACGGATACACTCGGTCGGACATGGGAAGGTGCAAAGTCCGCAGTAGCAGCACTTCGCAATATCAATATCGAAACGCGTAACCCACAGTGATTTCTTCTTCCCATTCGAGGTTGTGCCGATATTCTCGCCTGGCTGTGCCTTCGCAGTATCTATTATGATGCAGTTGACGGGACATGCACGTGCACACTGATCGCAACCTATGCAATCATCCATGTTGACATAGAGCCTGTTGCGAGCACGCTCCGGCAAGACATAACGATCATCCGCGTTCGGATACTGACGCGTTACCTTTTTCGTGAAGAGATGGCTAATGACAATACCCAAACCTTTGAAGGTAGTCGCGAGCCCCTGATACACGTCTGTAAAATACTCACCCATGCGGATTCTATTGCAATCGAATTACGTAACGTCTACAAACACTTTCTGAACACTCTCTATGCATCACGGCATTTATGCCGAGTCGTCTTTCCAAAACTCTTTCATCACGCCTTCGGTAGGCGGATCCTCGATCTCGTCCGGCGTCACCATGCGTCCGAATATTCCGATCACCTGCAACGCATGCCCGATGAGTGCATAGATCCCGAGATTTGCCATCTCCCACTTCAACTCGCCTGTCCAACCAATTACGGCGAGCACCGTACCCAATAAAAAAAGCGCACTAAAGATAAGCCGGCGTGTCTGCATTAGGTATCATGTGTCGCTCCCTCTTTCTTGGTTAGAGTGAACGCGTGTGCGTTACTTCACGAACCAAACAATGAGCGTACCTACGCAAAGCACAGTCGCCATGCCGAACGGGATCAGTACCTTCCAGCAGACATACATCAATTGATCGACACGCAAGCGTGGAAGCGTCCAACGAATCCAGATCTGCAAAAACACAAAGAACAAACCTTTTGCGATGAACCAGACGAAGCCCATTATCGGACCGCCAAGTGTATCACCGAATGGAGACTGCCAGCCTCCAAGAAAAAGCACCGATGCTATCGCACCAACCGCAAACATGTTCGCGTATTCAGCCATGAAGAACAGTGCGAATTTCATCGCAGAGTACTCGGTGTGATATCCGGCGACAAGTTCAGACTCTGCTTCAGGAATATCAAACGGCACGCGATTCGTTTCGGCGAGCGATGCGACAACATAAATTAGAAACGCGATGACCATAAACGGCATTAGCGCAAACGAACTCATACCGCCAAAACCAGCGAGCGTCTTTGGTCCACCAAATAAAAACCAGTTCTGAATTCCTCCGCCTTGCAGTTCCGTGATCTTTTGCATGTCCATCGAACCCGAGACCATCACCACGGTGAGAATCGCAAGCCCTGCAGGAATTTCATACGAAATGATCTGTGCAACCGAGCGCATCGCGCCCATCAAAGAGTACTTGTTGTTCGAACCCCAGCCGGCCATCATGATACCGACTACTACCATCGCAGAAATCGAGATGATATAGAAGATACCGGTATTGAGTCTGGCACCTATATAGATAGCCGAGAACGGCAAACATGCAAATGCTGCATAACTTCCGAGAAATACAATGAACGGTGCAACATTGTAAAGCGGTCGATCAGCCTTCGTTGGTGTCAGATCTTCCTTCTGCAACAGCTTTAGAATATCCGCGACCGGTTGCAGCACACCGGCGGGGCCGGTACGCATCGGTCCGAGACGATCTTGTACCCAAGCCGAGATCTTCATTTCACCAAGTATCGCGATGAGCGCATACCCGAGAATAAAGACAAGTGGCACTGCGCTATAGGCCGTGACAGTGATGATCGTCGAAAGTGTATTCTCGCCGAGCAAACTTACAAGCAGATCGTGAAGTCCTTGATACATGCAGAAAATCTGTTTGAATCGTATCTAAAATTTTATCTGTCTACTTCGCCAAGAACAATATCAATGGAGCCCAAGATCGCAATGAGATCCGCAACCAAATATCCACGCGAGATGACAGAAAGCAAACTCAAATTGACAAACGCAGGCGAACGCACTTTGCAACGCCATGGGTTGATACCATCTTTCGAGACGATATAAAATCCCAACTCGCCGCGAGGATTCTCGGTGCGCGAATAAATCTCACCGACCGGTGGCTTGATGCGCTTTGGCACCGCGGCCTGCACATCGGTCGTATCGTTATGTGGCCACTTTTCCAGTATCTGCTCGATGATGTTGAGCGATTGCTCCCACTCCAGCATGCGTACCCAATGACGATCGAAGCAATCACCAACTTGCCCCATCATTCCCGTACCAACCGCGATCTCAAACTCAAACCGATCATAGATCGAGTACGGATCATCGCGACGCAAATCCCACTTCACACCTGAGCCACGCAACATCGGGCCCGTGGCACCACCGTTGATCGCAACTTCAGGTTTCAGCACACCAATATTCGCAGTGCGCTCGACAAATATCTTGTTAAAGGTCAGAAGGTTATTCACCTCTTTGTGCGTCGCACGGTTCACCTTCACAAATTCTTTGCACATTCCGAGTACATCCGGATGCAGATCATGCGAGAGGCCGCCGACCCACATATAATTGTACAGCAAACGTGCGCCGCAGGTCTTCTCGAACATTTCCAGGATCGTCTCGCGATCACGGAAGCAAAACAGGAACGGTGTGAATGCGCCGATATCCAGTCCGTAGGTACCAACGGCAACAAGATGCGATGCGATGCGCGAAAGCTCTGCGAACAAAATGCGAATGAACTCTACCTTTTCGCCGACCTGAATTCCGAGCAACCGCTCGACAGCAAGTGCGTAACCATGATCCGAATTCATCGCTGCGAGATAATCCATACGATCCACGTACGGTATCACTTGTGGATACGTCATCGCTTCCGTGTGCTTCTCGAAGCAGCGGTGCAGGTAGCCGAGATGCGGGACGCAATCGACGACCATTTCACCGTCTAGAATTGCTTCAAGCCGCAGCACACCGTGCGTGGACGGATGTTGCGGTCCGATATTCAGGATCATCTCCTCCGTCTTGAGACGACGAGGCTCAACCACTTCGGCCGACACAACCTTCGCAGGTATCGGTAGCGTACTATCCGAAATAACTCTGCGTTCGAGAATCTCTGGCATTCGCTTTACTTCGCTTACGTATCTATCGAAATACTATTGCTACACTTTTTTAATAGGGGACTTTCATTCCGCGGAAAAACTCCGGCGTCTTGAAATCCTTGCGCAATGGGAATCCGGGATAATCTTCATCCAGCAGAATGCGGCGCAAATCCGGATGCCCTTGAAACTGAATTCCCATCATGTCCCAAGCTTCGCGCTCCTGCCAATTCGCATGATTCCATACACTCACAACCGATGGAACAATCGGGTTCGCTTCCGGAACGGTCACTTTCAGCGCGAAGATATGCTTTAGTGTCATCGACTCAAGATGATAGACAACCGAAAAAGTCTTATCACCATTGTCGAGACTGGAAAGCAGCATCAGATTGTTGAACACGAGATCAGGCTCGTCACGCAGGAAAAGACAGATATCACGAATGAAACTCGCATCCGTTACATCCATGTACGAACCCATCCTCGTCATGTACGGACTCGCTTTCATTTCGTGCCACTCACCTACCTTCTGATAGAAGTTGGCGCTTAACTTTTCGACGATCTCTGCTGCGGTCATGCGGCTAAATAATTTTGATTAGACTCGTGCGAGTGATTGTGCGCGGACCTTCTCTTGAAGCTTCATCAATCCTTCTAGCAATGCTTCCGGACGTGGCGGACAACCCGGCACATAGACGTCCACAGGTATCACACGATCGACACCCTTCAGCACATGGTATCCATGTTCCCAGTATGGTCCGCCGCAGTTGGAGCAAGAGCCCATCGATATAATATACTTCGGGTCGGGCATTTGCTCAAAGAGAATCTTGATACGTGAGGCCATCTTCAGCGTGACTGTGCCGGAGATAATCATGATGTCCGATTGGCGTGGACTCGGACGGGGGATAACTCCGAAGCGCATCATGTCATAGTGCGATGCAGAAGCAGCCATCATCTCGATCGCGCAGCAAGCGAGACCGAAACCCATCTGCCACAAACTCGAAAGCCGAGCCCAATTAAATAGCGTATCTACACCCGTAATAAGGATGTTGCCGGAATCAAAAGGTTTGTCTAACTTATCGAGTAGTCCCATCTGTAGTTACTTCAATCAGTAGAAACATATAAATCGGAACAAGCACAACACACAGCAATAGACCGGCTCCTATTTTCCTTGTTAGCCTATTGCTTCCTGAGGCACAGGTACGCTCACAGCCGGAGCTGGGCGTGGGCTCAAGCGCGGTGCATCGCGAGAGATCAGATCATCCAGTTGCGCAATGTATGGCTTCGGTCGAATCCAGTCCAGATCGCCCTTGACCCATGCATATGCAAAACCAACTACGAGGATCGTGAGAAAAACTACCATCTCTCCGTATGCGAGCCAACCCATCTTTTTAAACACAAGAGCCCACGGAAATAAAAAGACGATCTCGACGTCGAAGAGAATAAAGATCAACGCGACGACATAAAATCGAATATTAAACTTGAGCCAAGACGCACCAATAGGATCCTCACCACACTCGTAGCTCGAAAGCTTTAGTGTGTTAGGATTCTTTGGCCGGATAACCATATTGGTTACAAGTCCGCCAGCGACAAATATTAGCGACAGTATAAAGTAGGCAAAAACGTGACTGAATTCGTTTAGCATCTTCGAAATAGTGTAATTTCGACTCCTCTTCCCGAGGAAAAAACAGGTGAATGAGCGCCCGAACAACACTTTCCCACTCCGGAAAATGCCACTCAGATAGAATCTGGACATGCAAATATAGAACGTGAATGCGTGCTATGCCTCGAATGGGGTGATTTTTAAGGGGAGGAGTTAATTTCGTTGCGTTATCAGCAAGGACAATTTTTAGTCGCCCCAGGTTTGGATCGCTGGGTCAACCGATCCGCACCTCCTCCCATTTGTGCCATAGTA
>JBDTCS010000109.1:0-10343 GCA_039923455.1 Kapaibacterium sp. (SeqCode)
TGCGCGTTCTCCGGAAGCCCCGGCGAAATTCCGATCGCATAATGTTTGTCATCCAGCTTAATCTGCGTAGAGCTTAGCTGCTTGTCGTTGTAAAGATCTGCGCGACGTGCTTGCTGACGAATCTCTCCCCAAAGCGAACGCGATACTTGCGTCCAACTCGAAGCGGTCGTGAGAATAATCGAGTCAGGAAAATGCTGAAGCTTCCACAAACAAAGCGCCGCAAGCGCTGTAGTTTTTCCGGCGCCGTTGCAACTTCGCACGAGTATCTTTCGCTTGCCTTCACGAACCGCATTGTAGATCTCGTCCATCTTCGACCAACTCGTTAGTCCAAGTGTTTTCTTCGCATAATATTTTGGATCGACGATGCGTTTTGGTTTCGGCTCGACAATTTGTTTTGACTTTGTAATTTGCTTCGGAGGAGTTTGTTCAGTCGCAAGAGTTTTTGTTCGTGGCATAACGATAGAAGATTTTGTGGGAACAAGAGGAGGAATGTTTGAGGGAGAAAGAGCGTCCGGAAAAACAAGAGCGAATTCCGTTCGCGACGCTCTCTGTTTCTTTAAACGAGTAAACCAGACTCGATGTTTCGAATCGCCAGGAGATTGTGGAGAAATGCTTGAGTTATCTACGAGAACAGCGCATAGGCACCTTTGCGAGGAGAGCAGTGCCTGTGCTTGTAACTCGAGCAATTATGCGGTGTTATCTGTATGTCCAGAACTCGAGTTGTGTGTTTTCTCATTTTGCTTTCCAAGAGTTATGAAGTCGCTGGTATTTCTATTTTTGCTCATCGCCGGAGGTGCATCAGCACAGTCGATACAGTTGACTCCACTACCGACAGATCTCTATTGTGTGGGCGATACGATCACGCTGCAATATTCGACCAAAGGCTCGTTCAAAGCGGATAATATTTTTATCTTTCAGCGCTCGAGCTTCGACAATGTGTTTACGTCGTTCATAAACTTAGGCACGAGCGTGACAGCATCCGGTAGTCTGAAGGTACCAGTTCTCGATACAGCCGATCATCTTCCGTTCAGGGTCTATGCGACGGATCCAGCTACGGCCTCGAACACAGTTGGTCTAAATCTTGGTATATACTTTCATCCTGCACCCGAACCAAAAGCACGGCGTGTGCCGCGTGAAGGGCATTCTTCAATTTCACCCATTATCGGTCTGATAGGAGAGACGATTCACGTCTACGATAATGGACCCGAAACAGGAGGGTCGAACTATTTCTGGAAATTCGGACAGGATGCCAGTACTGCAGTAAGCACAGGAGTGTTTGCAGACCTCACGTATTCCAAGATCGGAACAAAGTTCGACACGCTGACGGTCGTAAATGCCGCAGGATGTAGCGCAACAAAATATAAGCAGTATGAGATTGCTTCGTGCGATGTAGTCATACCCTCCGGCACGCACATCGTGACAGGTTCAGAAGCAGGGGAGTATGCGAATGTGTGGGTTAAAGCTGGCGGGAATTACTCGCCTAATGCACAGATATTGAGGCAGACGATCTTTGTGGATCCCGGCGGCTCCGTCGTTTCAAGCAATTCCCAATTTGGTGTATTTTATGTAAAGCTGGGTGGCTCGCTTAGCCTCCTGCCTGCTTCAATCTATAATGCGAGCCAAGGAACGGCACTACTTCAAAAGGGAGTGACCGTAGCACTGCTCGATGATGGTACCGTTGACACGTTTTATTGCGACAACATTAATTTCGATACTACACAGGTCCACTCCGGTGTCGGTCGCGCACATCCATTAACAATCTCCATCGAGCAACTCGACGATCACATCGAGATCAAAGGCCTCGTAGGCGAGGCGAACGCGATCACCGTTTTCAATCTGCTCGGTCGTGAAGTGTACTCAAAACCGCGAACACGCAAAGCGACCGAGAACATCGACACAAGATCACTGGCGTCAGGAGCGTATTATATTCGGGTGGAATCGATGCAGGGGGTGCTGACGAAGGGTATCTCGATCGTACGATAAATAATTTCTGTATTTTTTGAGGCGTTCGAGCTTTACGCAGAATGGAATAGTCCGCTCAAATTTTCAGGCCCTTCAGAGAGACCACACAAGGATTCCTCGAATCTCAGCAGGCGTGTTAATATGCCTACCGGAATCTATAGCGGTTTCGAATTCTCTATCCATGCTTTTTGGACACCTGAATCAGACGCAAAAGTCCTAATATTCTTCCATTTTTAGGACTTTTCTACCCAAAAATTGCGTTATCAAATTGCCTAATCAGGCGACCCAAAATCCCTTGTTTTGCTCTATTTCGAGCGGTTTTCACGGTGGAGTTTCTGACTCCACAGCTTCAGGAAAATACGACCCCATAATGGCGACTTATACCGAGAAAATACTTCCGAGGCAACTGGAAGATGAGATGCGCGATTCCTACATTGATTACTCAATGTCGGTGATCGTTTCGCGTGCTTTGCCGGACGTTCGCGATGGCCTCAAGCCGGTCCATAGACGCGTGCTCTTCGGCATGAATGAGCTTGGCCTTGCTCCGAACCGCGCATACAAAAAGAGTGCACGTATCGTCGGAGAGGTGCTCGGAAAATATCATCCGCACGGTGACTCCGCGGTCTATGATACGATCGTTCGTATGGCGCAAGATTTCTCGATGCGTCAGCAACTTGTCGATGGACAAGGAAATTTCGGATCCGTCGATGGTGACTCCGCAGCCGCTATGCGTTATACGGAAGTCCGACTGACACCGCTCGCAACAGAATTGCTTCGCGATCTCGATAAGAACACAGTCGATTTCGTCCCGAACTTTGATGAGACGCTGCAACAGCCATCTGTGCTGCCGGCAGGTTTTCCGAATTTGTTGGTGAATGGATCGACCGGTATTGCAGTCGGAATGGCAACGAACATCCCGCCGCACAATCTTTCCGAAGTGATCAACGCCTGCATGGCGTACATGAAGGATCCTGAGATCACAAGCGATCAACTTGCGAAGCATATCATCGCTCCTGATTTTCCGACCGGTGGTATTATCTACGGTTACGATCCTGTTCGTGATGCCTATCGTACAGGTCGTGGCAAAGTGATCGTTCGTGCTCGTGCAACGATCGAGACGGCGAAGAACGATCGCGAGTCGATCATCGTGACCGAATTGCCGTTCATGGTCAACAAAGCTTCGCTTATCGAGAAGATCGCAGAGTACGTTCGCGACAAAAAGCTCGAAGGCATTTCGGATATTCGCGATGAGTCCGATAAAGACGGTCTTCGAATCGTGATCGAGCTCAAGCGCGATGCAGTTGCAAAGGTTGTGTTGAACAATCTTTACAAGTACACACAGATGCAGACTACGTTCGGTATCATTATGCTTGCACTCGTTAAGGGTGTGCCGCGTGTGCTGGAGTTGCATAATATCATTAAGTATTATGTCGAGCATCGCAACGAGGTTATCAAGCGCCGCACACAATTCGATCTTGATGCCGCCGAAAAGCGCGCACACATTTTGGAAGGCTATGTTATCGCGCTCGATAACATCGACGAAGTGATTCAGATCATCAAGAAGTCGAAGGACGTGGATACCGCGCAGCAGCGCTTGATGAAGCGCTTCGGGCTCTCGGAGATCCAATCGAAGTCTATTCTGGAAATGCGCTTGCAGCGCCTTACCGGTCTTGAGCGTTCGAAGATCGAAGCAGAGTATCGTGAAGTGATCCAGTTGATCGAAAAACTCCGCGCAATTCTCGGTTCGCAAACATTGCAGTTGCAGATCGTCGGCGAAGAGCTTCAGGAGATCAAGAAGCGTTTCGCATCTCCGCGTCGCACGGAGATCGTCTATGATACAAAGGATTTCACGATCGAGGATATGATCGCGGAAGAAGATGTCGTCGTGACGATTTCGCACAACGGCTTCATCAAGCGCTTCCCGGTCTCGGGTTATCGCAGACAAGGCCGCGGTGGTAAGGGCGTAACCGGAGCCGCAACGCGTGAGGATGATTTTGTCGAGCACATGTTTATTGCTTCGACCCATCACTACATCATGTTCTTCACTGATCGAGGCCGATGTTACTGGCTCAAGGTACACGAAGTGCCCGAAGCAGGTCGTGCTTCGAAGGGACGCTCGATCGCAAATCTTTTGGAGAAGCCGGCAGACGAGCACATCACAGCATTCATTAACGTGAAGGTCTTTGATGAAGCGCACTTCGTAACGATGGTGACCGAAGAGGGCACGATCAAGAAGACAGTGCTCTCGGCCTTTGGCAATATCCGCAAAGCCGGCGTGCAGGCTATCACGCTGGACTCGGGCGATAACCTTAAGGACGTCCGTCTCACAGATGGTACGCAAGAGATCATCATCGGTACGCATGAAGGTATGGCGGTTCGCTTCAACGAAAAAGATGTACGCGATATGGGACGCACAGCGGCCGGTGTTCGCGGTGTGACGCTTGAAAAGGGTGACAAGGTAATCGGTATGATTTCGCCAAAGCGCTCGGGCACAACGGTGCTCGTCGTCAGCGAGGAAGGCTACGGCAAACGCAGCGAGGTTAGCGATTATCGCTTGACACGTCGCGGGGGCAAGGGCGTCATCACGATGAAGGCGACCGAGAAGACAGGCAAGTTGGTTGCGATCAAAGAGGTTGTCGATAACGACGATCTGATCGCCGTCACAAAAGACGGCCTCGTCATCCGTCAACACGTCAAAGATATTCGTGTCATGGGTCGCAATACACAAGGTGTCAGACTTGTTCGCTTGAACGATACCGATAGACTTGCAGCTGTTGCGAATGTACCAGCCGACGAGGATAGCGAGATCGAAGAATCGATCGAGACGAAGGGACCGGGCGTTCCACCACCGCCGGCACAGGATACGATCTTCAATCAGGAGTGATCGTGGAGTGCTGATCGTGAACAGTTATTACAAAGCCCGCGCAATCTTGGCGGGCTTTGTTATTTTCTTCTGAGTATATGTCTGATGAGATAGCGGAACTGGAATCGAAATTTGCTCTGGCCGGTGAAACTCGCGAGCGGGCGACGATTGCTCTGCAGTTAAGCTACAAGATACATCTTCAAGAACCACGCAGAGCACTTGAACTTGCCCAGGAAGCGCTTGGTCTCGCACGCGAGATTGGCGACGAACCACTCGAAGCCAAAGCGCTGCACTTTCAAGGCATAGCGTTCGAAGTGCTTTCGGAGTTCAAAGAAGCGATACAAGCGCTCGAAGCTGCACGCGAGCTTTATGCAGCGATCGGCGACATGCAATCGCTTCACCCGGCGATGCATAGCCTCGCGATCGTTTATCGCAGAACGGCGCAATATGCTAAGTCGCTGGAGCTCTGCAAGTTGAATC
Source organism: Kapaibacterium sp. (SeqCode) (assembly GCA_039923455.1). Classification (GTDB taxonomy): domain Bacteria; phylum Bacteroidota; class Ignavibacteria; order Palsa-1295; family Palsa-1295; genus JBDTCS01. The sequence continues at coordinate 5,306 of JBDTCS010000109.1, forward strand.
TGGCCTATCACAAAAATGACGGAAATCTCGCGCGCATTCTCGGTATCTACGTTACTATGGCCTCCGCATTCAAAGACGTTGGTGATTACTCGACTGCACTGGATCACTCGTTTACAGCGCTCGACCTGTGTTATCAGATACACGATCTGAAAAAAGTGAGCGTCGTGCTGAATAACATCGGCAATATCTACAAAGAGACCGAGAATCCACTCAAGGCACTCGAATACTATACGCAAGCCGTCGACCTCGCTCGAAAAGAGAGCCACACCTACGGTGAAGCGCTCGCGCTTGAGAATATGGGGACGGTCTACACTACGCTCGAACGATTCGAGGAGGCTCGCATCTGTGAGCTTCGTGCACTCGAAGTGTTTCAGCAGATGGGAGATATGGAAGGAGAGAGCTTTGCACTGCATAGTTTGGGGAATATCTATGAGGCACTTGGCAACTATGAGGAAGCGCTTGCCTATCATGCTCGGGCGCTTGTTTCGGCGGAATCGAATGACAGTCATCTCTTTGCCGGAACGTACAAGCTTTCGATTGCGAGTGTCTATACGAAGCAAAAACGGTACGAAGAGGGCATCGCACTTTTGAATGACGTGATTCTCCGTGCCGAAGGCCTCGGTAATCGAGAAACTCGAATGCGCGCCTATCGAATGCTCGCTGAGTTGCATGAAGTGAGCGATCATGTATCCGACGCGCTTCGGTATTACAAGTTGTATGTAGTTGAGAAGGAGGAGTTGAAAGGTACAGAACTTCAAAAATCGATCTCGGGATTGCAGATGAAGTTCGACATGGAGCGATCCGAAAAAGAGAAGGAAATCTATCGGCTCAAGAGCGAACAGTTAGAGCTGGAAATGGAGCATCGTCGCAAAGAGCTTGCAGTGCTTGCGCTGTATCTGAATCAGAAGAACGAATTTTTGGATACGCTGAAGAAAGAAGCGGGGCAGGTCTTGCCAGTTGCCACGAAACGCGTATCGCAAAAGTTGAACGACATGATCCGCACGATCGAGGTGAATCTCCACTCGGATGATGATTGGAAAACATTCGAAGAGCAATTCGGGCTCGTCCATTCGAGCTTTCTTCAGACGCTCTCCATCCGTTGTCCCGATCTGACACCCTCGGAATTGCGAGTGTCCGCGATGCTCAAGATGAATCTGGCATCGAAAGAAATCGCACGACTGCTGCACATCTCGCTTAGAGCTGTTGAGACCTATCGATATCGAGTGCGCGCGAAATTGGGTTTGGATACAAAGGTGAATCTGTCGACCTATTTGGCAGGATTGTAATAGCGTGACGTTACCTGGTTGCGCAGAATATTATCTGCACTCTCTGCAACATGCGCCTGTTTTTCTCGTAGTTTTGCATTGAGGAAACGCTCGAGACGTTTCGTCACAGAATTTATTGTTTCATCACAGAATTTATTCCGGAAACAGCCAATGCGTCCAACGCGGGCGGAGATCAACGTTGACCATCTAACACATAATCTTCGCGTGGTACGAAAGCAGATCGGCCACGCAGTGAAGATCATGGCTATCGTGAAGGCGAATGCGTACGGTCACGGCTTGGAGATTATCACACGGGCTGCGCTCGAATCGAGTGAGGTCTATGCCTTCGGCGTTGCCACCGAAGAAGAGGGCGTTCGGCTTCGCAAACTTACTTCGAGGCCGATACTCGTGCTCACGACGGTATTGGATGATGAACTTGAGGTCGTGCTCAAGAATGATCTGGATGTTACGCTCACGGAATTCTCGAGCATTCAAACTATCGCAGCAAAAGCTCGCGTTCTTGGCAAGCGTGCGCAAGTGCATTTGAAAGTGGATACCGGCATGCGTAGAGTTGGAGTGCGTCCCGAAGAGACGCTCCAGTTTATCGAGCAAATCAAGCAAGAGAGTGATGCGATCGATCTCGTTGGCCTGTCGACCCATTTTGCCACAAGCGACGAGCTCGATCATACATTCTTTCATAAACAACTCGCTGAGTTTGATGCGGTTGTCAAGGCTTCGCGTGATGCCGGGCACACAATTCCGCTTGTGCATGCTGCAAATTCCGGTGCGATTTTGCAAAAGCCGACCGAAAGTGCCTTCAATATGGTTAGGCCGGGCATCATGCTCTACGGTTATGCACCGAGCGCCGAATTGCATGAGCTCTGGGAGGATTTGCTCAGGCCACCGCTTGAGCTTATCTCGTCAGTTGTTTTTCGAAAGCGTGTGAAAGAAGGTGAAGGCGTAAGTTACAATTTGCGTTGGCATGCACCGAAGGATACGAATATATTGACCGTGACGATTGGCTATGGTGACGGTTATCCGAGAGCATTGACGAATGCTGTCTCGGCCGTGATTCATGGGAAATATTATTCGGTCGTCGGTACGATTTGTATGGATCAGATTATGATCGATTGTGGTGATGATGATATTGCTGTCGGAGCAAGAGTGCGATTGATATCGAGCGAGCACGAAGGCATTAGTGCATGGCATCTTGCAAAAACCGTCGGCACAATTCCCTACGAGATACTTACCGGCATCGCCGCACGAGTGCCTCGCGTCGAGAAAAAGGAGATATAAATTGTGCGCGACTAAAAAATCTGTGCACAGATATTGCAACCCCCGAGTGTTCGCATCTATTGAGTAAGAACAATTAATATGAAGATCTGCGTAGTCATAATGGCCGGTGGCGTTGGTTCGAGGTTCTGGCCGGAATCCAGAGAAAAGCGCCCAAAGCAATTGCTCGAGGTAGTAACGAAAGGTAGCACGCTCGTGCAATCGACTGTCGAGCGTGTGAAGCAATTCGCAGAGATCGAGCACACGCTCATCATCACCAGTGAATCGCAACGTGAAGAGTTAGAGCGTCAGCTTCCGGATGTGCCGAAAGAGAATATTATCGCGGAGCCATTCGGAAGAAATACTGCGCCGTGTATTGCGCTTGCTGCTGAGATACTAAAGAAGCGTGTCGGTGAAGAGGCCGTGATGGTGGTGCTGCCGGCAGACCACGTGATTCGCAACGCACCGGAATTTGCGAGGCTGATGCAACTCGGTGCGAGGCTTGCCGATGAAACGAAAGCACTGATCACCGTTGGCATTCATCCCTCACGTCCGGAAACCGGTTTCGGCTATATACAGCTTGACGACGAGCATCTTCCATCGCAAAACCATCTTCCAAACTTTACAGAATTCGAACTGCGTGATATTTTTTGCGTGAAGCGATTCGCCGAAAAGCCGGATATTGGCACTGCGCGTAGGTTTATGGAGAGTGGAGATTTTCTCTGGAATAGCGGAATGTTCATTTGGCGCATCGATGCAATCTTAAAGGCACTCGCCGAACACACACCGGAGATCACCGAACAACTGCACACGCTGCCGGCACCCGAATCGCCGAACTTTGCAAAGAAGCTGCACGAAGCCTATAGTTGTTTCCGAAGTGTCTCGATCGATTATGGCGTGATGGAGCACGCATCGAACGTGTATGTACTTCGTGCAGGTGCGCTCGGTTGGAGCGATGTTGGAAGTTGGGACGAGGTGTACCGACTCAACGAAAAAGATTTGGAGAACAACGTGCTCATCGGCGAGCATGTTGTAAGTCGCAACACAAAGGGTTCACTCGTGATCTCGCGCAACGATCAACTTATCGCGCTTTATGGCGTGCATGATCTTGTGGTGGTCAATACCGGCGATGCGATCCTAATCACGACGCGAGAAGAAGCGCAAGGTGTACGAGAGATCGTCGATCTGCTAAAACGAAATCAGATGACGGAGTATTTGTAAGCGACCCATTCAGCGGGCACCCGTAATTAGTGCTCGGCCTTTATTGCCACGATCATGAAGAGAACTTACGCAAACATCCTCTAAGCGATCATGGCAGTGGGAAGTATGGTCACTTCTTGCTCTGCACAACGACGCATTTAATCGAAGCCAACCACTAAGGGCTGCTTCCGTCAAGCATTCTCCCCGATCCAAGCGATACCGACACTGCATACGGACATGGGATGGGATTGTCTGTTAGGGTACATTTATTTTGATAGCCTTTGCAGGAGCGTCGCTTCCCGGAGTCAACTTGATTCGCTATCGCTTCAAATTCGGAATTGGGATAGAATGAAAATCTTTGCGCGCTTTTTATATAGAATGACGGGTATGACGCAGATCTATTAGAAGAATATGCTGATGCAGGGGCAGACGAAGAGGTGCTTTATAAGATAAGCCCTGCGGTGGTACGCCAGGTGTTGTTGGATCCAATGAGCGCCCTACTTGGTCATGGGAATAAAGTGACATGCTTCACCGAGGCTTCGCTTATTCTTAGAATTCACGTAGAAGCAGTAGTGAGTGATGTTGATTCACTCGCTTCAGTGCCTGTGTGGCCACTACCTCTTCAATGTATATACGCCACTGTTGTGGATACGATCAAGGGGCTGCATTTTCGTCAGGGAATATCTCCGCCCACTCTCACCAAAATCCAAAACTTTCGTCTTCCAATAATTTCGTCTATTCACCGTCTTGGAAAAAAGGTATTTATCGCAGCGACCTCGTTGCTACGGGTGTTGACTCAGCTGGGCACGAGAGAATTCCGTGCGATAATTGCTACGGCGTAAATGCACTCCAAGCTGGTCACGATTATATTGTACTCCTGCGCACCGTTCCCTTGGACTACGATGGATCGGTTAGCTACTACAACTATTATCCGGTGTCTAGCTACTCGCCAGAGGGTGGTTTCTTTGAAATTGACGGTTTAAATAACGTTGTTATTCCCTCCAAATTTTTCGGCTACGGCACTCAAGTACCTCTCGCTACTTTTATGTCAGCCATCCGCACTGACATTTCAATTATTACTTCTCATTAGGTGAGCCTACATACTCAATTATTATGAGAAATTGTAGCTTAGGACGATAGCATGCGTGATTGGTCTGTGCGCAGGCTGGGACGAATAGTCCCAAGATATTCGATTCTGGATCAAAACGGAGGCATAAAATGACTCCAAACAGGCAAAATCCGTGTCCAAATTATAGACCCCTCCGGCAACTTCTGGGAGCCTACGGGTGGATTTGTCGGTT
>JBDTCS010000110.1:0-7377 GCA_039923455.1 Kapaibacterium sp. (SeqCode)
AAGCGGAGAGGTGCTTTATGAAGAACCAAGCGATATTTCACCGTACGTGAACTGGAAGATTGTTCTCATTGCAGCAAACGGCACAAACAAGCGTGTTCTTTTGGATTCGAAGGTGTACAGTTCAAACCTCAGCAAAAGCCCGAAGATGTCGAAGGATGCCAGTACTATTTGTTTTAACTACTGGTTCGGAAACAAGGGGGCGTCGGATATTTATAAGGGGCATTGCACGTTACTGATGAAGAGCGACGGCACACTTCTGAGTGCTCTGGATAGCTTATTTGATGGGTCATGGATGCCTGATGGTTCGTTAGTATTATCTGCGACAGTCGATGAACTCTATGGAGAAAAAACATTCTATGCCGACGGACTGTATATGTTATCGGCTGACCGGTCAAAATATACAGCGATCGGATCAGGTTTGGTAAAGCCAAAACATCCAGCCGCAAGCCCTGACGGTAAGAAGGTCGCCTTCTCCATGAATAATCACATCTGGGTAATCAATACTGATGGCACCGGACTTCGTCAAGTCACCACTGGAGACAAAGCTGAGACTCATCCCTGCTGGTCACCAGACGGAAAATATCTTGCTTGCATTGGGTATGGAACATTTGAGGTAACGTACTTTGCAGCTATAGCAGCCGTACCCTCTGATAAGACAACCACGGTGGATCTTACAAATGATTCACCGTATTGGATCAAAGATCCAAACCAAAGTTCGAATGCAGGATTAGGAAGACTGACTGCGTATTCAGCTATTTCATGGAAATGACAGATGGCTATCTGAATCGTTATTAACGCGATCAAGGATTATGCATTCGGAGTGTCAGAATGAATAATCCTAAAAAACCAATAAATTCATTAATCCAGATTCAAACGTTATCTATTCGTAATTTCTAATTGACGGAGAATCTCATCAAACTCCGCCATCCCTCGCAGTGGGTCAAGATCGGGATCGTCGCGGAATTGTTCAATATATCGAAAACCCTTCTGAACAGCGCGGCGAAGATGCTCCAAGCTGCGATCGGTAGCGTGACACTGAAGATACACACAGGCGAGATTATAGACAGCCATGCCGTCCAACGATTCGACAGCTGATAGCTCATTGGCGGCTTGAAGTGCATCCGATATCTTTCCGGAATTTGAGAGCGCAAGTGCCAGTTGCGCTCGTGTATGATAATCGTCCGGGTTGAGCCGAGTGTGACGCTCAATAATGGGTAGTGCCCGCTCCGCTGCCGCCCGTAAGCGCTCATTATCTCCAAGCTCGCGAAGCGCAATGAGGAGATTGAAATGACTAGTCCTGCTTTTCTCCCGCAGACGGACTTGTTCCTCTCGTGCGTTCACGGTCTCCTCTTTGTTCCCAAGCGCTTGATAGGCAAAGCCAAGCGCATCATAACCGGCGGCAAATTTTGAGTCGAGTTCAATGGCTCGCCAAGCAAGTCGGAGTGCGCCTTCAGCATCGCCACGCTTCAGAGTGATACCGCTCATCGCCCAAACATACTTTGCAGTTTCGCCTTCGAGTTCATGTACCTTTTCGGCTGCTACCCAAGCTCTATCGAGCAACGCGGGATTTCGGTCATAGATACGGTAAATTTCCTGCGACATATTGGCAATTTCTGCAAACGCTCCGGCAAAAGCCGGGTCGACGCGAACCGCTTCTTCATAGAGCGAAAGCGAACGCTCATAGTCACTTTTCGTATGGCGTCTGGAATACTCATCGCCTTTCAGATACAACTCATACGCTGCCGCACTTTCGGTCGGCTTCTTCTCTAACTTTTCCTCTTCATCCTTCGTCAGAATAATTGCAAGACCTTCGACAATCTTCCTGGCTACCGTTTCTTGAATCTCAAAGATATCCTCCATTGTACCTTTCATCGAGTCCTGCCAGAGATGATCACCCGTATCGATATCGAGCAGGGCTGAAGTAACTTTGATCTGATCACCGAACTTGCGGACCGATCCCTGAACAAAATACCGGATACCCATCTCCGATGCATAGACCGATAACTGACCTTTGTATTGTTTAAACTCCTTCGTCGTTTGCTGGTCCGAGACTCGAAGTGCTTTAACATTGGAAAGTAAGCTAATCAACTCAGCAATGATGCCGTTCGAAAACCATGCATTGTCACCGGCGGGTGAGAGATCCTCGAACGGAAGTACCATAACACTTTTTCGCACGTCCTTGACGACCATTCTTGTAACGCCATATTTATGCGCACGAAGGATAGCGTCAAAATTGGCGATCGCCACTCGTTGGATACCAGCTAAAGGATACTCGAATGACGATGGAAGTCGGACAGATTCGAGGTCAACGGGTAATACGCGCTTGCGCTTTTCGGATGCGAGCGAAAGTTCTCGGAGCACATTTTCCGATGTAACGGAATTGGGAGAGATCAGCAAAAGAAACGTTGAGCACGCATTGATGCCCTCCACGATTTCCGTAGCCCATTTTTCAGCACCAATAATCCCCACCTGATCGATCCAGACCGAAAGTCCAGCCGACGTGAGCAGTTCCGTCAGAAGCTGCGCCTGCTCGGAATCTTGTCTCGAATAGGAAATAAAGATGTCAGCCATGGGATCGAGTTGATTATCGCGCTTTGCTATTTAGGAGCTTTCGGCTCTTCGAAAAACTCTTGGTAATAGACTGATGCCATCGTTGACTTCATCAAGACTCGCTTGTTGCCGAATGTCCAGAACCGAGCGAGGAGCTCGGTGCCGGCAACTTCATCCTTATGCACTCCGATCCGATTCTCGAGCAATGCCATGATCTTGATCCCGCTATCGCGTGCGATATATTCATCACTGCTCGATTTCCAGAAAAAGGCGGAGACGTTTCCGTTGGTGTCGAGTGCAAGTCGCGCACGTCCACGGCGAATGCCAAACATTGCTACACCATCGAATGCGTAATCGTAATTCTCCTCCGCACGATCGAGCTTTTCTTCACTCGCAGCGTGGAGAAGCATCCGCACTTCGGAAAGTGAATGGCCGAGATAGACCACCTGTGCGGATGCACTTGGGGCGAATGCAAGCACAATGAGTATGATAGAAAAAACACGAGTACGATTTGTCATATTCGATAATGTATCGTTCTTGATCTTCGATTCCGGAGCTTCCTCTACCGAGATCAACAATCCGTGTCACCTACTAATGCTAGCACCTATTAATGCTAGCGCCTACTAATGCGAGCACCTGTTCCACCGAACTCAAGGATCCTTCGTGCAACGACAGTATGCGTTCGACGATGGCTGGTTCGGATCGGAGGGCGAAGAGCTTGGTTGATTATCTATTTTCGCTATGGGCCAGCTTGATGATAACCAAATAATAGCCACAAAATACTACTCTTTTACCCCTCTTTCACGGTGCGCCTGTGCCGCGCTCGGCCGGATGGACGATCCGTCGCTGAGCCATTCCGGAGTATTTGTGCCAGACCATAGTTCGATCACATGGTAGTATCCGGATGTTGCAACGTCCATAACTTCCGCGAGATTTTCGAAGCCGTGACTTCAGTCACGGTTTTTTTATGACTTTAAGTTGCAAAGTGGTGACTTTCGGTACCTCTATTTGCGAACAAATTGTGCCATTTTTGTAAGCGACCTTGAATGAGCATTTTAGGAAAACAAAGGAGCCGAAAACTGTGCAGAGAAGGCAATTTGTCAAAAGCAAAGCAGGAGTGTATTATGATGTTTCGCCCGAATCCCTATGGAATGGTTTGCGGGCTATTCCATCATCTCCTCAATTAGAGTACTATTCTAGTAACGACAGGAATACCCTCACTCACCATCTTTGTGCACGTTCAAATCGACAACAGACAATTATGACAGTGCGAATGATTGGTTTCGAAGTGGCGCACATGCGCAACAAAAGATGCCGGCAGGTACGGATGCTTCCAAAGTTACGTAGGTTTCTACGTAACGAGGTTTCGCGATTTCCGGTCATTTTTGTATTGTCGTTACGGACAAACCGTACGAACGATCATACTCTGACTTCCTTCCGAAGATACCCATGGACCACATAAACCAAAAGGACCGCAAGACGATCATCTATATTAAGAACATGGTGAGTAGGTTAGGCATCGCTATGGTCCAATCCAAACTTGAGGCACTCAACCTCCAGTATACGGGGGTTTTCCTCGGCAAAATTGAACTCAGCGATCCTGTCTCCAAGGCTGATCTAAAGGATCTTACGGAGTTGCTTCGACCATACGACTTCCATATTATAGAAGATCAAGCAACGATCACTGTCGAGCGAATCAAAGCGCTCATCATCGATCAGATCCTCCTGAGCGAGGATGGCCCTAAACCCGATTATACCAAATTAATTAGTAACACCCTTGGTAGGCATTATTCCCATCTCTCCCAAATTTTCAGTAACCATGAGCACATTACGATCGAACGGTTCTATATCGGTCAGAAGCTCGAACGGGCGATGGAGTTGCTCGAAAATGAAGAATTGACCGTCACCGAGATCGCTATTCGTCTTCATTATTCCAGCGTTGCCCACTTTTCGACGCAGTTTAAGCATATCACTGGGTTTACTCCCAAGAGTTATCGCCAAGAGCGCCCCCAAATTCGTAAGGGACGGGACGCGGCAATTAATATGGAAAAGATTCTGGCTTAAGTATAACATTTCACCACTACTCTATTGTGTATGTTTGTGGTACGTAAGAGCACAAGCGCTTGCAGACTTGAAAATTGGGATCGACGCACAACCCATCTGGGATGATAGCAACCACAGTCACGACGTGCATGCTACTCTCCTCGGGCGAAGATGGAGCGAGCGTAGCACGATCCAGATGAGGAAGGTGGGAGGTTGCAGTTTCACTGTCATTCACTTCAAGTGGTTTCGATGATTGTTCTTTGATCTGTTCTTTCGAAGGGTTCTTTCGAGTTGTTCTTAAGGCCTGTCTTCTGATGTTTCCCTCAGGAGATGTGTCTGAGCGAGAGTTGCACCGCTCACGACATTTCGAATTCGCATTCGACCCTGTGTGTGGGTCTCTTCAAATTAAGTCTGCCAAGACGAACATTGCCTGGGTTGCTTCCCGAGCAGTGATCATGGGCTCCTATAGCTGTTATCGCGCGAACTTCTCCTAAGAGTTCGTGACGTTACGACTGCTGAGCTGCTCCAATTTTTGTAGCGACTTTTAGGATGGAGTGTTGGGAGACCAGCGGAAATCCTCGCGGTGGAGAAGAATTTTCAAAACTTACGTAGTTCTCTACGTAACGAAAGGACTTCCAAGCCCACTAATTTTGCATTCGTAGTCAAGGGCACACTGCTCCTAAGTTAAAACGAAGCTATAACGACATGCAAGAGCATGCATGAGATTGTTCTCGATTTATTGGTAGCAATCCGTTAGCTTGTGATACGTAACCTGTTCGTATAAACTGGCGTCTCCTATCGCCACTGATTATTTCGACCAAATGACAATTCGATCTATTGTGCGCAAGCATACGCTCGCACTGTGCCTCATTGTGATTTGCGGCTCTGCCGCCCACGCTCAGAATAGCGATCACGTCACTGTGAACGAAGGCGCGACTATTGCGCAGCCACTGCGGCTGACCAAAGTGAGCGACCTGCAGTGGGGCGGCATCATTACGGGATCGGTGCAGGGAAACGTCGTCTTGGCAGCAAGCGGCAACTCCTTCACGGAAACGTTTCCGACAGGCCTCAACGGTCCCGTCGCGTTCACCGGCCACAGCCTGAGTATTACCGCGCCATCAATTGCGGGATTTACCGTTACGGGCGAGCCTGGAATGAGTTATAGCATCACAGTGAACCCGGGGGCTTCGCATGTTTATTGCGGCTCCAATGCGATGCTCGTATCGCTTGCGTTTCCAAGGGCGGCAACGGTAAATGGCGTTGCTTCGAGCGGACACATGGATTCGCAAGATGGCGACCTGAGCCAGCTTTCTGCGGCAAGCAGCTGCGCAAGCTTCGGAACAGACGCCTGGGTTATTGGCGGGACGCTGACCGTCGGAGCAAATCAGCCAAGCGGACACTACGCCGGCACCTTCGTAGTAACGATTTGCTACCAATAGAACCATCTGCTATCAATAGGATAGCAGCGGCTCACAATGCACTTCCGTTATTGCGGATGGCTACATGAGCTACAAAGAAAAGTTTTGCTTTATCGGCAAATACGGGTCTGCTACTTATTGTAGTAGCCTCATCGCGGACCGGGCCTTGTTGGTTCGGCTCGCAAAACTTCAAAGGGCCAGCCTTGCGGCCGACCCCTTGGAGCGTATTGTAAACACGTACAGCTCTTTCAGGAAATGTACGTGATCATGTAACAACTTCCTAACGAATCATAATAATGAAGAACTCCATCAAAATCCTTGCAGCGATCGCAATTCTTGGTTTCGCTGGTAATGCATCTGCACAGACGTCAGCCTCGACAACGGCAAGCGCAAGTGCGACGATCATTTCAGGGATCACTCTTTCCCATGACGCTGACCTCACTTTTGGCAAGATTGTCAATGACGGTGTTGGCGGAACGGTTACTGTTAACAACAATGGTACCATCAATTATGGTACGCTCACGACGACCCTAACACCTGGCACTATCGGTGCTGCCAAGTTCACAGTCGGCGGACAGAGCGGTGCTGGATACAATGTCACACTGACTGAGGCCGATGCAGTCCCGACCGCGAATCGACTTGAAGATGGCGCAGGCAACGAGCTTGTTTTCTCCTTCAATGGCACTCCGGCAACCGCGATTACAGGCACTCTTGGCACCGTTGGTGGACAATTCGCAGTCGGTGGCTCTGTAGCAGTGACCGCGGGTGCAAATACCAACAATGGTGCTTACACCGGCACGATCACTTGCCAGGTCCAGTATAACTAATTGCAACACACCTAGATCTTCAAGGTCTAAACGTGAAAGCAAGATATATTATACCTGTTGCAGTGGGGTTGTTGTGTGGAATTGGAGTGCCCGCAATGGCACAACATCTCGCCAGCGCCACTGCAACTGCCTCCGCGACGATCATCATACCAATTTCCATCATGCGCAATCATGATATGGATTTTGGCGGGTTGATTGCGGATCCCACTAATCCGGGAACCGTCCTCTTCAATGTCGCGCCAGGTGGAACCCCGCTTACGGTCAATAATAGCAATTCGATCCAACAGGCGCCTCACGATGGTGTACCATCGGGACTTGAAATTGGAAGTGTGTCGATCATCAACACACCCCAATTCGGGACTACGCCCCAGTTGGCCGTTTTTACTGTTAATGGCCAAAAGAATCAAGTATTCGCAATAACGATCCCAACTGTGGTCCCGGTAACACTCGCAAATCAAAATCAAGCGGGGCCGACGATGCTCCTCGACCATTTTGTCTGTGTCATCGGCAATTCCATTGGGGGCAACCCTGGCGGAGCC
>JBDTCS010000111.1:0-11875 GCA_039923455.1 Kapaibacterium sp. (SeqCode)
TCCGTCCATGCTTGTACGATGCGTATCATCAAGTTGCTCCGCTCGAGCTTCGCTCCGGCACGAAGGCAGAAGAGGTCGATATCGTCGGACCAATCTGCGAGACGAGCGATTTTCTTGCGCAAGATCGTGAATTGCCCGAGCTTAATCGCGGCGATAAACTTGCCGTGCTCTGTGCTGGCGCCTATGGCTACACGTTGGCATCCAATTACAATTTACGTCCGCGAGCAGCAGAGATTCTCGTCGATGGTGATGAGTATCGAGTGATCCGTGAGCGAGAGCATCTCGAAGATGTCGCAGGTCTTTCGGAGAGCGATCGTGCGTTGGTAAAAAGTTTGGTGCATTAAGAGTTTAGTACATAAATTAAAGGAGTTCGAGCGTGACGGGATATTCGATTGCGATTGTAGGTGCAACGGGTGCAGTTGGCACGGAGATGCTTCGTGTATTGGAAGATCGCAATTTTCCGGTGAGAGAGCTGCGACTTTTAGCAAGTCCATCGTCGCTCGGCAAAAGCCTCACGTTCAGAGGCAATGAATATCCTCTTGAAGTAGCAACTCCTGATTCCTACCGCGATATCGACATAGCACTCTTTAGCGCAGGCAGTGCAATCAGCCTCGCGCAGCGAACGTGGGTGACCGGTGCAGGTTGCATCATGATCGACAACTCGAGCGCGTTTCGAATGGAGCCTGGCGTTCCACTTGTGATTCCCGAGATCAATGGCGACGATCTAAAGGACCATAACAATGTGATCGCCGTGCCAAATTGCTCTGCGATCATTATGTTGATGGCGCTTGCGCCACTCCGCAAACTTGGCAAAGTGAAGCGCGTAATCGTTTCGACCTATCAAGCAGTAAGCGGTGCCGGTGCGAAGGCAATGCAAGAACTCGAAGAGCAAACCCGCGATGTGCTCGCAGGCAATGCAGCAACTCCAAAAATATTTCCGCACCAAATCGCTTTCAATCTTTTCTGCCACAACACCTCGATTAACGAGGAAGGCTATAATGGCGAGGAATGGAAGCTGATCCAAGAATCGAAAAAGATTTTGCATGATGAGCGTCTGATGCTTAGCGCAACTTGTGTACGCGTTCCTGTCTTACGTGCACACAGCGAAAGTGTAAATATCGAGTTCGCCGGTGAACGCCCCTCGCTCGACGCCGTTCGGGCAGCCCTCACGGCATTTCCCGGAGTCTCGCTCATGGATGATCGCGTGACAAATCATTTTCCGATGCCTATAGAATCCGCTGGCGTCTATGATGTTTTCGTCGGCCATATTCGCAACGATCTTAGCAATCCAAATGCAATCGAGCTTTTTGTCTCCGGAGATCAACTCCTGAAAGGTGCCGCGCTCGACGCAGTGCAGATCGCGGAATCGCTGATCGAGCAAGGTCTGCTCGTTGCAAAATCAGAACGCATTCTCAGCGCTTCATGACCGAAGAGGAGCTACTACCTCTTTCGGAGCTTGATGGTCTTGGCGTTGCAAATACAAAAAAATCTTCCGGCAAGACTTCGGCCACTTGTAAATTCGAAGCGCTTCACGATCGAGTCGAGAAGCGCAATTTTACGCTCGGTGTTTCGAATGGTGTGCTCTATAATCTCGGCACCTACTTCATTTCCCGTTCGACGATCATTCCAAGCTTTCTTGCAACGATCACCGCTTCGAGTGCGCTCATCGGTATTGTTTCACAGTTCGAAAGTATCGGCTGGTATTTGCCACAGCTTTTTGCCGCTGCATTTGTCGTGCACAGATCGCGCAAGATGCCGATGTATCGCTTATCGGTTGTGCTCCGAGGACTCGCGTTTTTCGGAATGGCTGCCACAGCGTTCTTCTGCCGAGATCACAAACTTTTACTAGTGGTCTTTATTCTGACGTATGGGCTCTTTACGTTTAGCTCGGGAATCGGTGGAGTTGTATTCACGGAGCTATTAGCAAAAGCGATTCCGCATCGAAGGCGCGGCCGATTTTTGGGTCTGCGCCTCTCATTCGGCGCACTCCTCTCAGCAACGCTCGGAGCTACCACGATCACGCTTCTACTCAGTGCTGCTCCGTTTCCGCTGAATTTTGCTCATATCTTTTTGGTCGGAGCAGTGATCACGACGACCGGATTGGTTTTTATGGCGCTCATGCGCGAACCACGCACCGATAACTTGCCGGAGAAGCGCCGAATGTCCGGTCAACTCAAAATGGGACTAACTATCCTTCAGCAAGATAAACGCTTCGCTACCTTCGTCACTGCAAGAATGCTTTTGGGAAGCTGGACGATCGGCGTCCCCTTTCTGATTCTATTCGCCCAATCACATCTTGGTTTTCGAACGGGTGACCTTGGAATTTTTATCACAGCAGAATGTGTCGGACTCATCATCTCAAATTTTTTCTGGGAGCGGATAGCCGATAGGCGGAACACAAAACTTGTGCTGCTCATCACCGCATCGCTCGCGATCGCATTGCCGCTCTGCCTCCTTGCATTTCAGGCGTTCACGTTGCCGCCGATACTCTTCACAGTAATTTTCGCTACAAGCGCAGCTATTGATGCCGGAATGACGATCGGTGGTCTCGGATACTTGATCGAGATAGCTCCCGAGGACGAGCGTGCAACCTACATCGGCGTTCATAACTCCCTTCTTGCGCTTCCCAGCCTGTTGACCGCGCTCGCCGGGCTGCTCCTCGACTGGGCCGGATTCACCACCCTCTATCTCGTTGTGCTGGCAATCGGAGTCTGCGCTTTGCTTGCTGTCAGACGGTTAGAATACATCCGGCATACTGTCGTGAGCTGATGTGAATGTTTCTCCCCACACGGCTGTTTTTCCGAAAATATGGAGCTTTTTCTGCAGATTCTAAATACCGTCTTGCCTTTTCTATACGCAGCGCTTGTCTGGGTATTTGCTGAATTATTTTTTCGAACCGGCTCAGCTGAACGCCCGAATAAGGTCAAGCGCTGGTTTCCCCTGGTCTTCGCGACGCTCACCCTCCACGCACTTTATATCGGTACCTATACCGTCCACGTTGGACACTGCCTCTTAGCCACCATTTGGGAACTGAGTTCCCTTATCGCATTCACACTGCTTTCGATCTATGCATTCGTCGAGCTTCGCGTAACTCGAGAGGCTTCCGGGACAGGTTTTCTGGTGACACTTGTAGCATTTATTTTTCAATCGGCCTCCTCCCTCTTCGTTTCGACAACTTCAACACTCGAAGGGGCACTGATTCTGAAAGATCCGATATTTAACGTGCACGTGACGACCGCGGTCTTTGGATATGCGGCGCTCACACTCGCATCGATTTATGGAGCGCTTTATCTTTTGCTCTTTCGTGCGATCACACGCAATCAATTCGGAGCCGTCTATCAGCATCTGCCGAGCCTCGAGCGATTGGAGCGCTACGGCATTCGTTCGACGGCGATTGGTTTTGTGTTTCTAACTATTTCGATCGCGCTCGGTTGGGTGCTAATGCAACACTACCCCATTTCACCAAGCGTAGGTGGTTTCATTCTTGATCCAAAAATTCTCGCAACGCTTCTGGTTTGGGCGGTATTCGGGATTACACTCGTTGTGAGAAAGATCGCTCGTGTCGAAGGACGGAAACTCGTCCTTTTTTGGATGTCCGGCTTTGCGCTCACAGTTATTTCGATGACGATCGTAAATGCATTAGGGACGACATTCCACAATTTTAATTGATCGGAGCCACACACCCAGTTATGCCAGCAGAGCTTATTGCTATCGGACTTTCCCACCACAACGCGAATGTAGAAATTCGTGAGCGTGTGGCGCTATCCGATACCGAAGCTCGAACATTGTTGCGTGGATTAAAAAAGGACGTCGTACTTGAAGCGCTTGTGATCTCGACGTGCAACCGCACAGAACTCTACGCACTACCGGCGGACCCTGCGGTCACAGCAGAATATCTTGTGGATTTTCTACTCTCTACGAAATCGCTTCCCGCTGAAGAACATCAGCGCATTCGACCAATGTTCAGTAGCGTGACGCACTGTGAGGCCGTCACGCATCTCTTTGATGTGATCGCGGGCATCGACTCGCAGGTCATCGGTGATCAGCAGATCTTTGCGCAAGTCAAGAGTGCGTTCACGATGAGTCAAGAGACTGGTGCGAACGGAAGCTATATGACGAAGCTCGCGCACGCCGCATTTCATGTTGCCAAGCGTGTCCGATCAGAGACAACTATCGCCACCGGCGCAGCAACGATCAGCTATGCCGCAGTAGAATTTTGCAGAAAAATCTATGACGATCTCCGTGGACGCAGTGCACTCGTGATCGGTGCAGGTGAAACGGCTGAACTTGCTGCACGACATTTGATCGAGCGCGGTATCGGTACGCTGCGTATCGCGAATAGAAACCTCGACCACGGAAATGCGATGCTTGGGCGCGTTCGCGAAGGCATCCCCTCGCTTGACGATGAGGTGTTCCCGCTTGACGATATGACACGCGCACTTCCGCTTTCGGATATTATTATAAGCTCGACCGCCGCCGATGGATACATTCTAAGCGCCGCACAGGTCGAGCAGAGTTTGCGATCGCGCGTCTCTTCGACTCCGATCGTCATCGTCGATATTGCAGTACCACGCGACATCGATCCCGAAGTTGGGAAACTCCCGAATGTTTTCTTGAAAGATATCGACGACCTTCGCTCGATTGTGGATCTGAATCTGGAACGTCGAAAGTCCGAGCTCCCAAA
This sequence comes from Kapaibacterium sp. (SeqCode), assembly GCA_039923455.1. Classification (GTDB taxonomy): domain Bacteria; phylum Bacteroidota; class Ignavibacteria; order Palsa-1295; family Palsa-1295; genus JBDTCS01. The sequence goes on from JBDTCS010000111.1 coordinate 4,685, forward strand.
AGCCCGAGCAATTATTCTGCATGAGCTGAATAACTTTCTCGCGCTGCAGTCCAAACTCGAAGCCGGACCTACCATCAAAGAATTACGCGATCGCTTTGAACAAATTCGACTCGAAGAGTTAGAGCGGAATCGTGCGAAGTTAAGCCCAGTCGAAATGGAATTAGTGAACACGATGACGATCCGTATGATGAACCGACTCTTGCATACACCGACCGTGATGCTGAAAGAGCCACGAGCATCGATGGATGATCTTCTCAGCCGCATCGAGCTGCTTCGAGAATTGTTCGCGCTTGATGTGCACAATTCGGCATCGAGCACCGATGAACATTCTGAAGGGAGCTGATCAAAACGATGACCAACTCCAAGCAAAGTGTTATCATCGGCTCTCGAGGAAGTGATCTTGCGTTATGGCAAGCGCATCATGTTCGCGATCTCCTAACTGCGGCGCATCCGAACTTGCATATCGAAATTCGGATCATTTCTACCATGGGTGATCGTGTGTTAGACTCCTCGCTTGCGCTCATCGGTGGCAAAGGTGTATTCACGAAAGAGATCGAAAACGCACTTCTCGACAACTCGATTGATCTTGCTGTGCATAGTCTGAAGGACTTGCCGACGGATGTTGACGAAAGACTAACGGTGGCTGCGATACCGCAGCGCGCGAACGTGGAGGATGTTTTTCTCTCTCGCGATAAGCATGCAACACTGGCAACGTTGCCCGCAGGTGCAGTGATCGCGACCGGAAGCTTGCGTCGCAGATCGCAGCTATTGCACTACCGCAACGATCTGCAAACTGTAGATATTCGAGGCAATGTACCGACGCGCATTCAAAAATTGCTCGATTCGAATTGGGACGGTATGATACTCGCTCGCGCAGGCGTCGAACGGCTTGGGCTTGTGGAACATGTCGTGCAGACGATCTCAACCGAGCTAATTCTACCCGCAGTTGGACAAGGTGCGCTCGGCATCGAAACCCGAGCCAATGATTCTCGAATGATCGAGTTACTTTTGTCACTGAACGACAACGAAACGAAAACTGCTGTGACGGCCGAACGAGCATTTTTGCGAGCGCTTGGTGGAGGATGTCAAGTTCCGATCGGTGCACACGCAAAGATTGTCGATGACGCTCTTGAATTATCGGGTTGCATCGTGCATCCAAACGGCGATTCGATTTTGCGAGGTATCAAGACAGGCAATGCAGCAGATGCAGACCTGATCGGCGCTGACCTTGCGGCAACACTTTTGAAGGACGGTGGTCGAGACATTTTAGATCTTGTCGAACGACTCCAGACGGAAGCAGACACAACTATCACTACAATTACCAAGCACTGAATGCCAACCGTTTTACTGACGCGTCCGCGCCAGCGCTTACACTCCGATGATACATTGCACCAAGTGCTACGTGCGCGGAATGTTGGCATTATCGAATTACCGATGATCGCTTTTAATTTTCCAAGGGATCTCAGCACGCTTGATGCCACGCTTGTGCAACTTGCGAGCGGCGGCTTCGATTTTGTTGTGCTCTCCAGTCCAACGGCTGTCGAATTCTTCGATGAGCGCATTCAAGAGCTAGGGATTGCGAAGCAGATCAAAGCCGTCGCGAAGTTCGGAGCTGTCGGAAATGCAACATCGGCAATGTTGACACTTTTGGGCTACAATGTTTCAATGCCCGTACCAACGAACGCAGGAAGTAGGGAGCTGAGTGCGTTACTGGCAAGTTTTGAATTGAGTGGAAAACGCATTCTGCTTCTGCGTTCGCAAATCGGACTTGACCACTTGAACGAGGCTCTGCAAAGCATGGGCGCTTCGACCGAGGTTGTGACATTGTATGAAACGAGCGGACCAACGCTTCGAGACGCTGCGCATCTTGTGATGGCGCTCGAAGGTGAAGAGCGACCGGATGTCGTCGCGTTCTTTTCGCCTTCATCCGTTTCGTATTTCGTGAAGACGCTTGCGGAAATGTCTTCCAACTTATTGCACGAACTGCCTGTGCTTGCTTGTGTAGGTGAAACAACGGCAAAATCGGTAGAAGATCTGCTGCGTCGACGACCTGAAATCGTCGCAAGAAAATCCGATCAAGCAAGTCTCGTCGAAGACATACTGATATACTTAGAGTCAAAGATGCTTGGCATTCACTAATTTTGTACAATTGCATTTCCTATTAATTTCATGAACCCGACACTAAAGAACGATCTTCTTATTCGCGCAGCACTTCGCAAACCGATTGAACGCTCACCCGTATGGTTCATGCGTCAAGCGGGACGCTATTTGCCTGAGTACCGAGCGCTGCGAGCAAAGCACGATTTCCTTACGATGGTGAAGACTCCCGAGCTTGCATCGGAAGTTACCGTGCAGCCCGTTGATCTGATCGGTGTAGATGCGGCGATCATCTTTAGTGACATTCTCGTCATTCCCGAAGCGATGGGTATGGAACTTGTTGTCGAAGAGGGCAAGGGCGGACCTCGATTTCCAAAACCAATTCGGCTCTATACAGAGATTCGCGATCTGAAAGAGATCGATCCGAACAAGCATCTAAGCTATGTGATGGAAGCGATCAAGATGACGAAGCAAAAGCTCGATGGTCGCGTGCCGCTAATTGGCTTCAGTGGTTCGCCATGGACGCTGTTTTGTTACATGGTCGAAGGTCACGGTTCCAAAGATTTTCGATATGCCAAAGAGATGATCTTTAGTCGTACAGAAGATTCTCATTTGCTCTTACGAACGATTACTGACGCAGTGATTAACTATCTCGTCGCACAAATCAACGCCGGAGCAGATGTAGTGCAGATATTTGATACGTGGGCAGGTATTCTCACGCCGGATGATTTTCGAAACTTCTCGCTCGAATACATTGGCGAGATTGTGCGTGAAGTTAAACGCCAAACAAATAATCGCGCACCCATCATTGTCTTTTGCAAAGGCGCTAATCATTCGCTCTCCGAGATTGCCGCGACTGGCTGTGACGTTATCGGTCTCGATTGGATGATCGATATTTCTGAGGTGAAAGCATTGCTTGGCAATAGCGTTGCCTTACAGGGCAATCTTGATCCGTCGATCCTCTTTGCTCCGGAATATGTGATTCAATCGCGCGTCGAAGAAATCGCAGAAAAAATGCAAAGTCCGGTCGGGCATATTTTTAATCTCGGTCACGGCATCACACCGGACGTCTTGCCGGAGCGGGCAAAAGCGTTTGTCGAAGCAGCAAAGAACGCATACAAGGTGAAAGCATAACCATGAGCGAGATTCAGCAATCGCTCAAAGCACGAGCAGAGACCTTTCTTCGAGCGCTTCAAGATGAGATCACATCTACACTCGAAGTGCTGGATGGCAGCGGAACAAAGTTCTTCGAGGATAACTGGCAACGTCCGGGTGGTGGTGGTGGCAGATCGCGAATCCTTACTGATGGCGATATTTTTGAAAAAGCTGGTGTGAATTTTTCCGCGGTCTATGGTGATTCACCCGACTCGCTGAAAGGTCACACGCCCGGTCTCCAGTTTTTTGCTACGGGTGTCTCGCTTGTGTTGCATCCACACTCGCCGAAGATCCCGACGGTGCATGCCAACTTTCGATATTTCGAACAATCGAATGGCGATGCGTGGTTTGGTGGTGGTATGGATCTCACACCGTTCTATCTGGATGAAGAAGATGCCACTCATTTTCATACGACGAACAAGCTCGCGTGTGACAAACATGATCTCACCTATTATCCAAAGTTCAAGCAGTGGTGCGACGAATATTTTTTCATCAAGCATCGCGGTGAGACGCGCGGCATTGGGGGCATATTCTTCGATCATCTCGGTGGCACGGAACACCAACGAGAAAACATATTCGCTTTCTGGCAAGACGCAAGCCACGCATTTCTTCCCGCTTATGTACCGATTGCTGAACGTCACAGAACCGAAAGTTTTTCCGAAGAAGAAAAGCGTTGGCAACTTTTGCGACGCGGAAGGTATGTGGAGTTCAATCTCGTCTATGATCGCGGTACGCGATTTGGCCTTGAAACGAACGGACGCATTGAGAGTATCCTGATGAGCTTACCGACACTCGCCAGATGGGAATACGATCACCATCCACTTGTTGGTTCACCGGAAGAGACACTTGTGAATGTATTGCGCACTCCGCGTGAGTGGGCGCTTCCCATAAAGGCTTGACCGATGGATCGCTTTCTCCTATTGCTGATTCTGCTGTTGCCACTAACGGTTTCCATCTGGTGGAACAAAATCGCGTTTCGAAATTTGGCGAGCGATGAGGTGCTCGGTGTATCGCTCTCTTCTGTCAAGATATTTATTATTTCGCGAGCATTCTTTTGGTTTGTCTTCGGGGTGTTGCTAACTTCGTTTCTCTTTGCGATTCTGATGAATCACAAAGGTGGCGAGGCAACAAGATCACTATTGATCACCGGCAAAGACGTTCAACTCGGAATCGCTGCGACGATCATTCGACTCTGGCGCTTTCCGCTCGTGCTGGCATCATTACTCACGATTTCGCTATCGCTTGTCGGATTATTTTTGATGGGAAAGGCTGCACTCAAATTGATACCGGAAGATACCGCTCCCGACATACAATTTCTTAAAGCGAGAGCGCGATTCTTTTTTCTCGGCCTTTCGCTCATGATACCGCCGCTGTTGCTCGGCTTACTTTTATCCTTTTAACACATGACAGACGCTTCCACATCACCTGTCGGAGTGGTATTACTTCAGTTCGGCGGGCCCGATTCGCTTGAGGCTGTCGAGCCATTTCTCTACAATTTATTTAACGATCGGGACATCATCACTTTCCCGTTCGGTCCAAGATTTCAGAAAGTATTCGCAAAAGGAATTTCGAAGCGACGCGCACCAACCGTTGCCGAGAAATACGGTGAGATCGGCGGCAAGTCACCGATCGTTCAGAAGACGCTCGAACAAACCGAAGCATTGCAAGCTCGCTTTCTTCGCGAGCCACTTCCCTTTCCGGTGCGAGTTATTCACGCGATGCGCTATTGGAAGCCATTCACCGAGGAGGCCGTCAACACGCTAACGAGTGAAGGTATTCGCGACATTGTTTTGCTGCCGCTCTATGCGCAATATTCGAAAACGAACGCCGGTTCGAGCTACAACGAATGGGATCGCGTTACAAAACGCTTGGGTGTTACTTTCTCCGAGCGACGCATTGAGGAATACCGTTCCGATGGTAAGTATTTGCAAGCATTGAGCGAAAGGATCGATCAAGCTCTCGCAAAATTTCCTGATCCGAGCAAAGTGCGTTTGCTCTTCACCGCGCATGGCACTCCGGTCGATATGGTTTTTGGTGGCGATCCGTATGTGTATCATATTCGCGATACGATGGAAGCGCTCATGCGACTTCGCGGAGACGATCTGCCGTATCAACTATCCTTTCAGTCCAAAGTCGGGCCGAAGCAATGGCTCACACCTTCGACCTTCGCGACGTTCGAGGAACTTGGCAACGAAGGCGTGAAAGATTTACTCGTTATTCCGATTGCCTTTGTCAGCGATCACATCGAGACGTTGCACGAGCTCGAGATCGAAGGTCGTGAAGTAACGGACAAAGCAGGCATTGAGCGAATGATCGTGATGGAAGGACTCAACGACTATCCCCTCTTCATCGAAGCACTGTTCGATCTGGCGATGAAGGAGATCGCGATACTCAGACCGAATGAAATGAAGCAATGAACCTACAACACTTTATCGAAAGGCTCGCTCGAGAAGCCGGTGCAATCACGCTCAAATATTTCAATAAGCCCGGACTCGTCGTCGATACAAAAGCAAACGATACGCCGGTAACGCAAGCCGATCGTGAGAGTGAACGCTATCTGCGTGCAAAGATCACCGAAGCGTTTCCAAAGGATGGCATCATTGGTGAAGAGTTTGGTGAAGAACGCCCCAAAGCAGCTCGTCGCTGGATACTCGATCCACTGGACGGAACAAATAGCTTTATTCATGGTGTGCCGCTCTACGGAACATTGATCGCTCTCGAAGAAGGCGATGATGTAACGCATGGCGCGTGCTACTTGCCCGCTCTGAACGAACTCGTTTATGCTGAGCGCGGCAAGGGCTGCTTTTGGAATGGAGACTCTTGCAAAGTCTCGAGTGTAGATCAACTCTCTGCGAGCACGCTCCTCACCACTTCCGAGCGCGGACTCACTGGTGTGCTTGGACGGGAGCGGTATGATACACTTGTGCGAAGTGTTCAACTCTTTCGTAGTTGGGGTGATTGCTACGGTCACGTGCTGGTCGCAACCGGTCGCGCCGAAGCAATGCTCGATCCAAAAATGGCGGTCTGGGATTGTGGACCGTTCGCAGTGATTATCGAAGAAGCCGGTGGTGTCGTTTCCGATCTGCGTGGCAATCGGACAATTCGTGGTGGCAACTTTGTCAGCTCCAATAAGGAAATCAGTAATCCGTTGCGCGACTTTATTAAGACTTCGAACACGAGATGACCAATGGCTGAAACATTAATCGTTGGTGGTGGAATCAGCGGGCTCACATGCGCGTATCTTCTGATGAAGGCCGGAGTTGACGTCGAGTTGCTCGAGGCCGGCGATCATGTCGGCGGGTGCATTGCATCACTGCGGCAAGATGGATACTTGCTCGAAGCCGGTCCGAATTCTCTGCGAATTGAGAATCAAGAGACGCTCGACGTGATCGCAGAAGCGGGTCTCCTGCCAAGGCTGCAGCCAGCGAGTGCGTCAGCAAAGCATCGGTTTATTCTGCGCGAGGGAAAGGCAATTCCTACACCAGCTTCGCTTGCCGGATTTTTAACAACTCCACTTTTTTCTCGTAACGCAAAACTGCGACTCTTGAAAGAACCGCTTATTAAGCGTGGCACTGCACCGGATGAATCAGTGTATTCCTTCTTTTCGCGTCGCATGGGTCAGGAGATCGCCGATTACGCAGTGAGTCCATTCGTGAATGGAATTTATGCGGGTGATCCCGCGAAGCTTTCCATTCGCTCTGCATTTCCAAAACTGTGGGAAATGGAACAGCACAATGGCTCACTCACTCGTGGAGCCTTTAGTGGAGGTAAAACTCCGAACACACTGCCCAGATCAAGACGTGGCATTGCATCATTTCCGGATGGTCTATCGGAATTAACGGATGCAATGTATAAAGCACTCGGTACTCGTGTTCGAACGAACACCAAAGTAGATTCGATTGAGGGCATGGCAGGAAGTTATACCTTAACTGCGAACGG
>JBDTCS010000112.1:0-11914 GCA_039923455.1 Kapaibacterium sp. (SeqCode)
GATTACGTGGACACGAACAGCATTTATTTTCGCGATTCGGTCCTCGGAAATCGGGCGGTGAAATCATTTGTCAACGCAAACTTTATTTTGGCGCTGAATGATTTCTCTGTCGATCCACCGCTCACGGTTGGCTTCGATAGCTTGCGCCACTTGGGCCAGCGACTAAGCGGACTCGAGGAATTGCATCATATCGTTCTGCGACCAACTGCACTATTGCTTCGAGCCGATAGCACGGAGATCGACCGCATCACACTGCCGAACAAACTCACTCCAACGCAATTCATCGATCGATTGAAAGAGATCGTCGCTGGTCGCAACACACTCGGTAGTGCGATTGCTACCTTCTGGCAAGATACGCTCTCGATCGCTAATCGGATTACACTTGTGAATGCATTCGAAGAACGCTCAATGTACGACAGCGTGATTCGGCATTTGGATGTCATTCGCTCACTCAAAGCCTATCCCGCTATGGCTCAGGAGGCTGGTTTGAAGTATGGCTACATGCGGTTGAAGGTCGAAGGGAAGGTTGTGCCGCTGATGCGAGAGCTTGAGAAGCTCGGTCACACCGGAGCCGATAGCATCACTCGCGTTACAGGCTTGAGCGATATCATTCAATTCTTTGTTGCAAAAAAACGGATTGATAGCGCTGCGAAATATTATCAAAAGATATTTGATTTTACGGGCAAACGTGATCCGGATCTGCTCAATGATTATGCCTGGCAGCTTAACACCTATTCGCACTTGCAGGATAGTGCACTTGCGTTGGTGAACGAAGCGATTCTGCAAAATTCGCAGGAGCCGAATTATTACGATACGCGAGCGAAGATCCAGTTCTACCGCAATGAACGCAAGCTCGCTGTGGAAGATGAGAAGAAGGCTTATCAATTTGCTGCAACAGAAGATAAGGAGTGGTTTCAGAAACAAGTGGATTATTATGTAGAACGTGTCAACGGCGATCCACCGGAAAAAACATTGACGCCAAAAACCACACCTGCTCCTGCTGTAAAAGAGCCGAAGAAGCGCCACAAATAAGTTTAACAACGAAGAACATACTATGAGCGACACAGCAACATCATCGACCGATATTATCGCATCGCTGCTTCCACAAAAAGCAAAGCCGAAGAACGGACAGCTTTTTATTAATGGAGTTTTTCAGGATGCGAAAAGTGGCAAAACTTTCGAGACACGAAATCCTGCAACAGGAGAAGTGCTTGCACTGATCGCAGAAGCTGGAAAAGAGGATGTCGATCTTGCCGTTCAGGCAGCCCGCAAGGCGTTCGAAGATGGAAGTCCGTGGCGCAAAATGTCGCCGCGTGATCGTTCGCGAGTGCTCGCAAAGATCGCTCAACTTATTTACGCAAATCAGGAAGAACTTGCTGAACTCGAAACGCTTGATACCGGCAAGCCTATCTCCGAATCCGCGCGCTTCGATATTCCGCTCGCAGCTGAGTGCTTTGAGTACTACGCAGGTTGGCCGACAAAGATCACCGGCGATACGATCCCCGCATCGGCGGGTGGAGACTCACTCGTCTATACACTTCGTGAGCCGATTGGTGTTTGTGGGCAGATCATACCGTGGAATTTCCCATTACAAATGCTCGCTTGGAAACTTGCGCCAGCACTCGCATGTGGCAACACCGTCGTGATGAAACCCGCCGAACAGACACCGCTCACCGCGATTCGGCTTGCGGAGTTGACTGTCGAGGCAGGGCTTCCTCCCGGAGTTTTCAATCTCCTGACAGGATTCGGTCCCACAGCAGGTGCTGCACTCGTCGAACATTCGGGAGTCGACAAGATCGCATTCACAGGAAGTGTTGAGGTTGGTAAAGAGATCATGCGTCTTGCGTCGAAAACATTGAAGCGCGTTTCGCTTGAGCTTGGTGGCAAGTCGCCGAATATTGTTTTTGCGGATGCAGATCTCGATACAGCAGCAAAGTATGCGCTCGGTGGAATATTTTTCAATCAAGGTGAGATGTGCACGGCGGGCTCTCGTATTTTTGTCGAAGCGAGTGGCTACGATGAATTTATGTCGGTGCTGAATGGCCGCGCACAGAAAATGACTGCCGGTGATCCGCTCAACCCGAAGACACGCCTTGGTGCACTGATCAGCCAAGAGCATCTGACAAAAGTATTGGGCTACGTTGATATCGCTCGTAACGAAGGAGCGACCGTTAGCTCCGGTGGCGAACGCATTGGGACGAAGGGATACTTTATGAAGCCTACCGTCCTCGAAGGCGTTACTAACTCCATGCGAGTTGCACGAGAGGAAATTTTCGGACCTGTGGCTTCCGTCATTCGTTTCGAGAATCTTGAAGAGGGAATTCGTGAAGCGAATAATTCGGAGTTCGGACTCGCTGCTTCGATCTGGACACGCGATATCAAGAAAGCGCACAACGCAGCTCGTCGAGTCAAAGCCGGTACAGTCTGGATCAATACGATCTCCACAACGGATAACGGTGTACCGTTCGGCGGATTCAAATCCTCCGGCTTCGGTCGCGAACTTGGCCGCGCTGCGATCGATCTTTACACAGAAACGAAGAGTGTGTGGGTTGATCTGAACGAGTAAGAGTTCTCTATCGGCTCCTTCACGAAGAGATGAGGGAGCATGCAAAGCGAACTCAGCAGAGCGAACTCAGCGGAGCGAACTCAGCGGAGCGAACTCAGCGGAGCGGTTCAAACTTCGAAGTATAGAGTGTTACAAATTCAAAAAAAATTGCCTCGCGTAAGATTGTGAGGTAACAATTTGCTCTGACGCGTGTCAGTATTAGTGTTCCCACTTCCTTTTGAAGGTTCGGCCTTGAAATGATCCGGCAGAATTGGGAAGCGCTACGAATGTTGAAAGAGCCCGAAGATAAATGTTAGAACATATTCCGAAAAAAAGGAGGACTGTGCTGAAGGGGATGCTCGCAACAAGCGTTGCAGCCTTCACCGCTCCGATGCTCTATGTGGTCGCAAAATACTTGACCTTTACCGGCGGCAGTGGCGATGCAAACGCTGTTGCGAAAATGTCCGCCGCGGATCTTACTCCGGATGCTCCCGCCAAATATGTCCAGATAAACGGCGAGCCAATCATTGTCGTACGTGAAGCAGATAATCAGATTCGCGCTTTTACTGCAACATGTACGCACCTCGGTTGCACCGTTAGTTACAAGCCTGTGTTGCCGGGTAGCACTCCACCGATGGAAGGATTCTATTGCAAGTGTCACCATGGAAAATATGATGCTGCAGGCAAGAACATTAAAGGCACGCCACCGCCTCGCCCATTGACTGAGCTAAGCTTCACGCAGGATGGTGAAGATCTTGTCATTAGTCTTAAACCGAAGGTGTGACAATGACGGAAGAATCAACACTCAAGCCAATGCCGAGCGCGAATCGTGAATCCGATCTTGCGCACGAGCATCACCTCAAGCAGCAACTGCCGTACAGCCAGCGTCTCCTGCAACTGTTGCACATGAGCGAAGCCGAGCGCGCGCTCAAGAGAAAAGTTGTTCCGATCCACAAGCACTCGGCGTGGTATTATGCCGGCGGCTTAACGCTGGTGTTCTTCGCGGTTCAGCTCATCACCGGCATTCTGCTTTTGTTTTATTATCAGCCGAGCGCCGAGGGGGCGCACAAGAGCGTCGAGATGATCATGAAGGAAGTCCCGTTCGGATGGCTCATTCGTTCGGTGCATGCATGGAGCGCGAATGCGCTTGTGCTCTCGATGTTTATTCACATGTTCAGCACGTTTTTGATGAAGAGCTACCGAACTCCGCGCGAGATCCTCTGGATCACCGGAATTCTACTCTTCCTCATTATGCTCGGCTTCGGATTCACCGGATATCTGTTGCCGTGGGATCAAACTGCATACTTCGCAACCAAGGTTGGCACCGAAGTCCCGAAAGCTCTGCCATTCGTGGGTGATTTTATGGCTTCGCTTGTGCGCGGTTCGAAAGAAGTTACCGGATCAACTTTGACGCGGCTCTTTGCACTGCATGTTGGACTCTTGCCGTTACTCGCAATTATTCTCGTTGGTGCCCACACGATGATGACTGCGCTCTTCGGAAGTTCGGTGCCGGTCGGGACACGCGTAAAGAAAGAAGTGAAGTTCATTCCGAACTATGTGCTTGGCGAAGCGGTAGTTTGGTTGGTTGGATTCGGAGTATTGCTTACGGTTGCGATACTATATCCTTGGCAGCTTGGCACGGCCTATGATCTATCGAATCCTGTCGAGCCGCCTGCGGGAATTCATCCCGAGTGGTATTTCATGTTTCTCTTTCAGACGCTGCGCTATGTGCCCGAGTGGGTCGCTGTTGTAGGCTTCACACTCGTGCTGATATTCTGGACGTTCGTCCCGTGGCTCGATAAGCGATCGAAGCATCACAAGAAGAGCCCACTCTTCACCTGGATCGGAATCGTCGCGATAGCTTATATCGTTGGCTTAACGGTACTCGCGTATATGTCGGTCGCTGAGGAGCAGACCGCCGCGAGGGCAGAACAAAATGCTGCGACTTCTCCCGAAGGCCCAGGCATTCAACCGGCTCCCGGCCCTGCACCACAACCCGCACCTCCACATGCAAAATAGAATAGTAAAAAAGAGAAGTGGGCATCGCTCATCGAAAGTGTACGCAGCAGGCGTGATAGCTGTGGCGCAATTTATATTATTCACGATTGCGAGAGCAGCCGAGCGAGCAACGGATTCAACAAAAAACCTTGCACCGTTACCCCAAGATTCCCCTGACAACATGGTCGGCCTCGCGCTGATGCTCGCTGCGGTACTCTTCCTGATCCTGATGCTCGTCATCATCCGCTCAGCGGTGCGACCTAAGGAAGTGAAGCTGTAGTAAGTGTGACTGCTGCAGAATGGGAGCCAGTATCTTGCCGGGTAAATTATCGCTATCTTCAAACTGGTGTATTGATAGACACGACACGAAGGAATTGAGTTTTTCGATTACAATCCATTCCCAATGCTTGAAACAGTTCTGACAGACGCGGTTATCCACCTCAAACTGGAGAAGTTGGAGGATGGCGGATTTCTTGCAACAAGTTCGGACGTACCCGGCCTTATTGCTGAAGGACGTATCGTCCTATAAACTGTTGAAATTGCTCAGGACATTGCTCGAAAGATCGCCGTGTCGTGCATCTAGCACGGCGACTCGCTTCCTCCCGCACTATCTGGTCTCCTTCTCACGAGTCCAAAACAAGAATTACTCATTCCAATTTCGCTTCCGTAACTTGTGGGAAGGCTGTCGGGATTAAATACCGCGAGGTTGCGCGAAGGCTTCGACTTTTTGGCTTTGCTTTCGACCGACTTGCGGCCGGGAGTCATGAATTGTGGCGTCATGCTGACACTGGGAGAAAGGTTGTGCTTCCGCACCATAGTAAGGAAATGGCTGAGGGCACGCTCCGAGCGATTCTGCGGGAAGCAAACATTGAGGTGGAAGATTTTTTAAGGATGTAGCTCCCACTTAGACACTTCCGCCGGCAAAAGACAATCTTTACTGTTCCAATAAAAAAAAGGAGTTCTGCATCGCAGAACTCCTTTTCATATCACACAAAAACCTTGAATTTACTTCTGCCCCGACTCCCAATCCTGATAGAGAGTTGCAAGTGGTCGGCGGACTTCTTGTGGGGTGGATAGTGCCATTTTAAAGTAGAGTTCTTGTGCGTTGCTATCCCAGAAGATCACCGGCATTTTTTCTCCGGCATAGGAGCCGTTGCTGGCTTCGTATTGTCCGCTCGTGAAAAACCCTTCGGCGACCGTGTAATACATCAGCGGGCCAGAATCTTTGTAACGGAAAAATCCGATATCATAAACATCATCAAACTCGAACGAGACTTCTCCCATCAATTTGCCATCTATCTTGTAGAGGCGCTTCTTAACGTTCTTCATCCCCTTGTTCTCGGTCTCGATTTTTCGGCCTTGGTAGTATTCGGTGATTAGGCTGTTGAAATCGTCCTTGGAAACATCGGCTGAGTCGCCGGGCTCGGAGGAAATATTAGTGAAGACCACAACTCCACTTCCACTTTTGCCGTCAGGGTTAAGTTTGATACGCGTCTCCTTGTGTTCAGCCGTAAGGCAGCCTGTGAGTGCAGAGCCAAGAACGATTGCGAGACAAATGGCAGCAAAGAATTTAAATGACATTATCCGTTATAAGTTACAAAACACTCAAGTGCTTGGCCCCAAAACCTACGAGTTTCGTTCGATAGGTCTCAGAAACGACAGGCTCTAACGAATTGGGGTGAAATTTTCGTGCCCACAATTTGTTATCTACGCACTAATCCGCGGGGCGGGTGGAGGATTAGAATCCACTGAACAACCCGCTCAAACGCTCCAGAATATCGGAGCAAGGCCCGAATACGCTACAACACCAGTTATTTTCACGATGGATAGCCTCGACACAGTTTCAGACTCACCCCTCCGTGGAGCGGGCTCGGCATCCATACGTGTCGTCCATTACGACGAAGCGTCGCACAGGCTCGAATGGGATAGCTTTGTGCAACGCTCGATGAATGGAACGGCCTTCCATCTTCAACAATTCCTTTCGTATCACGCAGCGGGCAAGTTCGATTTTCAACATTTACTTTTCTATGCTGGCGATCGTCTGACAGCGGTGCTCCCTGGAGGGTTTCGCAAAGGAACCCGTATATACGAATCGCCGCTCGGTGCAAGCTATGGATCGTTTGTCGTTGAGGATATCACCGCCGAAGTAGCGCTCAATATTGTGAAAGCGTTCGAGCAATTTGTTTTCGAGAACGGCATCGATGAAGTGTTTCTGACTGCGGTGCCGGTAGTCTATCAACCTGTGCTGACTCAGAACTTGGATTTCGCACTGCTGTATTTGGGGTATACCTATCAGCGACACTATATCTCGCATGTTGCAGCGCTTAGAAAAGAGGGTGTGCCTGAGGAGCGTTTTCATGCTGTCGCGAGGCGCTACATTCGACGAGCCCTGAGAAATTATCCGGAGATCGAGATTGAAGAAGTGCGTGTAGATGATTTTCCGGCTCGAGCTGCGGAATTCTATCCGATCATGCTCTCGAACAAAGAGAAGCACAACACGACACCGACGCACAGCCTCGAAGATCTTGTAAAGCTACATGAGCTCATGCCAAACTTGATGAAGCTTTGGCTCTTGCGAAATAACGGCGAGCTCATCGCGGGCTTTTTGATCTTTCTTCCGAACGAACGGGTCGCGCTTAGTTTTTATCCGATGATGCGATATGAATTTAGCGATCTCCGTCCGATTTATCTCCTAACCGATGTCGTGACACGTTGGGCAAAAGAGCACGGTTACAAGTTCTTTGATTTTGGAGTGTCGCAAGATACGAACGACGAAAATCCGATGACACCCGCTATTTCTCTCATTCAATTCAAAGAGAAGTTCGATTCGCGCGGTGTCTTGCGTTCGACGTTGTGGAAGAAATATTTCGCGTCACAAAAGGCGGAACTCCATTGAACCCACCCATTCGTATTCTACTTTGTTTCCTCGGCGACCCGCAATATGATCGGCGAGTGCAAAGTTTTATTCGTACGTTTATTGCAAACGGCTGGAGTGTCGAATTGCTCTATGGAATTCCAGGAGATGCTCTAAGTTTGAAGAGCGAAGTTGGTGGTGCATCCGCGCAGAAAATCGGGTTGAAGCGTTCGAATGGTCCAATGATGTTTCTCGAATACCACCAAAAACTTCGTCAGGTACTTACGGGTCATCCGATGGTGGACGCGGTGATGGCGTGCGATCTCTACAGCATGGGTGCCGCAAGCGCGATGAAGCGTGCAGGATGTGCAAAGAGAGTTTTTTATGATGCACGTGAAGTGTACACTGAACTTCCCTCGGTTGCAAATCGGCCACTAGTCAAGGCAATTTGGTGGTGGTTTGAACACCGGAGTATACGTAACGTCGATATGCTCTTCGTAACGGCTCGGCATGATGCGAATGCGATATTCCGTGCGCATGCGCTACTTCCGGCGAGCGCACTCGTTAGGAATCTCCCTGAGCTTGTCGATAATTTGGAGGTTGATTCTTCGCTTCGAACGAAACTCGGTATTGCACCCGAGAAAAAGGTTTTACTCTATGTTGGCGGTTTGCAACCGAAACGGGGTATTGATCTGATGATCCGTGCAATGCCGGGTCTCAATGTGAATGTTGTGTTTCTGATCGTTGGAGAGGGAAGCGAGCGTAAGGCTCTCGAAGCCTTAACACTTTCTTTGCGTTTACAAGACAGAGTCAAGTTTGCCGGAGGCATTCGTGCGGAAGACGTGATTAGGATAGCGGCTTCGTGCGATGTTGGAGTCACGCTTATCGAGCCAAGCGGACTTAGCTATCAATTCGCGCTACCATCGAAATTGTTCGAGTATATGATGGCGGGACTGCCCGTGCTGACAAGCAAACTGATTCATGTCGAAGAGTTATTCCCGAACGAAGCGTGGCTTGTGACTGCTGATCCGCTGACGACGGATTCGATTCAAGCGGCAACGCGTCTTGCGATTGAAAAGAGCAACGATCCACGATTGCGAGCGGCCGCTCGTGAGCGAGCGCTTAGTGAATTTCATTTTTCCGC
Source organism: Kapaibacterium sp. (SeqCode) (assembly GCA_039923455.1). Classification (GTDB taxonomy): domain Bacteria; phylum Bacteroidota; class Ignavibacteria; order Palsa-1295; family Palsa-1295; genus JBDTCS01. The sequence goes on from JBDTCS010000112.1 coordinate 8,542, forward strand.
AGAGATCGCACCGACACTAGCGAGAATGGAGGAGATGATTCTCGCTTCATGATCTATTTTATTCTCTTCTTTCAGCAATTCCTTGCGAGCACGACGCATATCGTCGCGCAAGATGTCACGGTTGCCGTCGATCCGGGAATCGTGCTTTTATTTCGAGCGCTGACTGCGAGCACACTCTTGTTTTTGATTCTTGTCGTGAAGGGAAAAGGGCTCTCACTCTTCCGCGGCATTGAGAAATCCGATCGAATGAAATTGCTCGTCCTCGGAATTTTAAATGTTCCGATTAATCAATTTCTATATCTGGAGGGAATGCGATATACCACTCCCGCAAACGGCGCGCTGCTCTATGGCATGACACCTGCTTTCGTTTTCCTGCTTGCGCTTACCGTGCATCGTGAGCGACTCTCAATGTGGAAGACGTTCGGGATTGTGATCGCGTTTTGTGGAGTCGCACTCATTATGGCGGAGCATGGTGCCTCGCTGGAACTTGATCATACGAGAGGAAATGTGCTTGTGTTAATAGCAGTAATCGCGTGGTCGCTCTTCACATTTCTCGGCCAACCACTGGTTCGTAAATATGGAGCGCTTCGAGTCACGGGGCTCAACATGATCATCGGCACGCTGATCTATTTGCCATTTGCCCTCACGCTTTTTGATACCCAGTCGATCCCGGCAATAAATACGCTTCATTGGGAGGAGATATTATACCTCGGAATTATCGCCTCGGTTATAAACTATCTCTTGTGGTTCTATGCTCTTGGAAAGTTAGAGACAACGAAGGTGGCAATCTTTCAGAACCTCCAGCCCGTCATGACCGTCATCATGGCACTGATCCTTGGTAAGGCCTTCCTAACGACTCAGCTGCTTGCTGGTGGCTCTCTGGCGATGTTTGGAGTGCTTCTGGTGCAGTTTGGGTGAGGTAGAGCTGGGCTTGGCCTCGTGCAAGCACCGGTTTTTTTGATTTTAGCTGGGAGAAAGGCATGAGTTTGCTCCACTTTGAAAAAAAAATATGCTGACCGTGAACTTTCCTTTCGACTTGGCACGTTAAAAGCCTAAGATTTCAACCCAGATGAAGGGTTTTTACACTAAACGAAGAATTTCCCCCCGTAAAATTGCTACTGTTTGATTAAAAAATAGGGTAAAAATTTGTACCCTATTGAACAGTGTAACCAATCGCACCCCTTAGGAGTCTTTATTGCGTACGAGTTGACACACCAAGTGTCAATCGAAGCAAATGTTTTTACAGTAGCACATATTCTAAAATTCACATTGATACTATTCTCTTGACTCGCAGTAATGCGGGATAAAGAGATTCTGCCTCGAATAAACAGTCGAGCCATACATCCGAATGGATTTAACGCGCAGCTATTGCAGCTATGTGCGAAGAAGACCGGAAGATGTCGGCGAAAGCGCTAAGAACAGGCAGCGCTCTTGATACCTTGGATTTGGTATACGGGAGCGAGAGAGAAATAGGTAATCAATGTCATTCTGGGATATACTATGTCAAGAACATCTGAAGCTGCCACATCTGCCGGACACACCTCATCGGCAATCTCTTCGTCCATTTATAGCGGGTCTGCAATTATCTGTTCATCGGCTGTTCTGCCGTTTCAGGAGCGCTCACGCCGTGCCCGTGAAAAATCTGCAACGCCTCGTGTATCCACCCCGATACAAGCAATCGCCGTGGAGACCGACGCCATAGAGCGCGTAGCTACTGAGCGCGTAGCTACTAAGCGCGTAGAGGCTCAGCGCATAGCTGTTGAGCAATCGGATCTTCCCGATTTCAAAGGGTATCACCCTGAACCTCATGACGAAAGCGAGGATGGTGTCAGGTCTATCGACGAGATAGTCAAATCCAATCCGCTCGCCGAAATTCTATCCGATGAATTGTACGGTATGCTTCGTTCGAATGATCTGCTCAACGAAAAAGCGTTACGCGATTTTTCGATCCGCAGCATCTACAAAAAACTCAAAGCAAAAGGAATGGCAACTGTTGACGTGATCAGCCTACTAAAAAAGAATTATCCGTATTTGCAAGTCGATACGCTGCGCAAGATTGTCTATCGTGTGAATCCGACTTGTGTACGCAAGCCGATGCTGTGAGGTTGATGGTTCGAGAGGTTGCGAGTTCGAGAGGTTGAGAGTTCGAGTTGGTGAGATAAAGTTTGTCCCCATCGCTCAAATGGGGACTGCTGAAAAAAAACTTTGCTACTCGAGGTTCATACGGTTCTTACTTGATGACAATTCGTTGAACGATGAGCCCGGAAACCGATTGTAGCTCTGCCCAATAAACACCCGCTGCAATTCCACCGGGGAATTGCCACTGTGCTAAGAAACTGCCTCCTGACTTCCATGTGTCGATCGGTGTTTGAATTGTCTCTCCGAGAACGTTCTTGATCTGAAGTAGCACGTGTCCCGATTGTGGTAGCGAGATCGGAATCGTGAAAACACTCTGAACGCTTCCTGGATTCGGATAGGGAGTGCCAAGTGCGAATCCGGATTGTCCTGCGCGGACAGCAACTGCTGCGAGGCTATCCGAGTTGTTAGGTCCATCCAGTAGTTCGATATCATCGATACCCGCTTCGACAATTGCTCCGGTATTATCCGTCGCGATGAACCGAAGCATAACCTTATCGCTCGGAACGACGTAATCGCTCAATCGGAAAATAAAGGGCGTCCAACCACTCACCGAAGTTATGGTGTTTTGTAGCGGCCTCCAAGTCTTACCGCCATTACCCGAAACAAACGTTTGCCATACACTCGCACCTGGATTTGATCCGGCATCGTTGCGGTAATAGTACCAGTAGCGCACCAAAGGATTCGTTGTGTTCGAAGCGGCAAGGCTGGGTGAAGTAAGGGTGGTCGAACCATTGTCTACATCATCGAGGCTTATCGAACGACTCTTTGTAGCAGCGTTCGCATTGCCCGTCACGTAACACATCGTCCCTGTTGGTGTATGATCCGTATCTTGCTGAACAAAATCTGAAGGATTGCTATAAGTGCCGTACGGTACAGCGCGAGTCCACAAGCCCGTCGTTGCTTTATCGGTCGTAAGTGAGGTCTGCCAACCATTATCTTTCTCTGCATCGTCAAACCACCGTTGATGAAATCCAACGATGAAGGAGAGCGTGTTTGCTGGGGCAGAAAGCGGTGCAGTCGCGGTCAACGTGTTATCAAGCGAGGTGCTCGCTGTGGCATAGTACTTCACGATCGAACCGGAAGCAAGCTTTGGAATTGCTCCCGTAAATGAATCGCCCCCACCGTCTTGTAATGAAATACTCGAATACGTTCTGCCCGAATTATTAGAATAAAATATCTTCACGCTTTGGCGATCGAGCGAACCGACTTGCCCGGTATATTTTGCGTGGACGGT
>JBDTCS010000113.1:0-2421 GCA_039923455.1 Kapaibacterium sp. (SeqCode)
TCACGATCTCGTTACCGCAAATGGCTCGCACGAGATAGGTGCCGACGGGTAGCGTGGTTGCATTCAGTGTTAAGTCCAGCCTACCATCTTGCGGTGCGGTTGCATCGTAGAGTGAACTGACTTTTCCACCCAATACATTATAAACATCGACGTGCGTTGTTAAACCGGCCGAAGCAGCAAGTTCGATGCGCGCTGATGTTCTTGCAGGGTTCGGGTAGATACTCATTTGCATCTTTGGCTCTTGAACCGATGAACTGGGCATCGGGCTCGAAGGCAAAGCTTTCGCGCTTCCACTCGTATCATCTGCCGGTTCGATTTCTGGCGCGAAATGCTCGGCGTATAGTTGAGTGTGAATCAATGCAAGTGGTGAAGCTGAATCTTTCTTGATGATCAACGTCAGATGACCACTCCCTGCCACAATTGAGTTCAACACCATCGGAAAACCTTGCTGTGCAAAACAAGGGTCAATCATCGCTGCTGCGGTCGAGTGTAGAAACCGAATACTGTCCCCGGTCATGAGTACCTGATTCGTGGCGGAGTCCTTCAGTACGATTTTAAACTCAATAAATCGATTTGTGTCAGATACGAATACACGCATTGCGGAGGTATCAAAGACACGAAAGCTTCTGTCAATGTTGATTTGATCCCCAGACTTGAATGGAAAGTCATTCGTTCGGATGCTATCTTCCACCTTCACCCAGCCATAGTTGGTTGAATCATAGTGTACCGACAGTCCACCCACGGTCGGAAGATCACCGGTGACGCCGAACCCCATCGTGCCAAGATCTCGTGACCTCCACTCAACTCCGACTCTGCTTGTCGAATCCGAAGGATCAACCCCCGGTTCCTGACAAGTTGGGCATCCGCTCGAACCACCACCGACCGAATAGCTCAGACCACGCTCGCAATCAAGCGTGTCCTTGACGTTGAAGGTGTGAATGATCTGATTCTTTATTCCTATTTCAGCTCCCGTGTCTCGTGATACAATTTTGGCAGCATAGAGACTAGCTGTGTCGATCAGAACTCCGCGGTAAGTGAATGTACGGGCCTTCACAAACTTGCGAGGAGAGTATGGATGCGTGAGATTGGAGTATTCACCTTGATCGATTAGTTTTGAATGAATCCAATTTGGAGAACGGTCACCAATGATGCGTTCAAGATGAACCTCCTTTGTAGCTGTGTCTTGAAACGTTATTACTCTGACATCGGCGGTTGCAGTGCTATCTTTCGTATCCGAAGGATGTACCTTCATGCTGTGCCCTAGTTTTACTAGCGGCAACGGAAATCCATTCTGTTTAGGATAAAAAGTTGTCAAATCGCTCCAAGCTGGAATACTCGTAATCGGCTCAAATCGCTCACGCTGCTCTACCGTAACGATAGGAGCCGAGATGTAATGGTGCAACGAATCGCAATAACCAGTGGTACTAGTGTTTTGCCAAACGATTACCGGTTGTCCTTTCCGAACGGTGTCGATCCAACTAGAATGGCTGCTAACCTTCATATTGTACTCGTAACCGCTTTTAAGCGCAATATTCGGATAGAGATTGTTACAACTCCTCGATACTTCTTCTGCCTTGAATGTCGTATCAAGATCGTTGCCGCTCGCATTAAAGATGTGCGAGAATCTCGTATAATAAATATGAGATGAACCGTCTGCGGGTTTATCCACTTCGAATGCCACATGAAGCCATTCCGTTGTAGCGTCCACATCTTTCTGTTCTTGCGATGCAACCGATAGAAATACCGTACTATTTGTTGTATCACCAAGCCTGATATAGTGCTCGTTCGTTATGTACTTTGCAGAATCTCGAATGAGTCGAACAATGCCGAAGTTGGGGTGACTATACGCACAGAAGAAGCCATCCTCCGCAGGTGTGATGCTTGGAGTCACAAGATGCCCACTTGCGCCACCCGTACCCACGGGAATCCGCGCAACAGTATCAAATCTCCAAGCACCCGAACAAGGATATACATTTCTCGCGATCAATACCGGTCGAGCTACACCTGCGCTCTTACTCGCAAGGTTGTAGATGATCATAACCGTATCCCCTTTAGCAGCAACGGCAGGGTTCATGACGCGACCTGAGGTATCGATTACATTTCCTCCATTAGGATCAACATAGTTTGTTAGTCCGTCTTTGGTCGGATTGTTGACAAGGCTCACGACGAGTCTGCCTTTTCGCTCATACACCATTATCTTCCTCACCGAATCGAACTCGGCGACGCGTTGGCTATTGTTGTACGCCATTCCAAGATCGCTTACGCGACCGGCGATCATTCCGAGAGCAGGTGCTACACGGAGGAGTGTTCCTTCGCCAGGCTCAAAGTCGATGTGCAGCACACTGTCCTTCGTGACGATCCACTCCTTGTTTTGTCTGAGATCTGTAACGTTAAAATATTTCCAGGAAGTATCAAAGACAG
>JBDTCS010000114.1:0-12425 GCA_039923455.1 Kapaibacterium sp. (SeqCode)
GCGGCGCTGGAGTTCCAGAACGCATCGAAGATGCCGCTGGCGTCGCTCACCGCCGGTCCCAGCAGCATGTCCAGATCGCGGAAATTTACCCGTTGATCCGCATCGAAATACTCGTTGCCGATATTGCGTCCGCCCACCACCGCCACGCGACCGCAATCGGAACAACGAGCGACAAAGCACTTAGCAATCAGCTTTGCTGAACTGCTGCATACGCTCTCGCTCGCACATCCGATTCGCATTCGGCATGCGCTCGCGAAATATGGCTCGATCACACTACGCGATCTTTTCAGCTTGCCCGATGCCTTTTCTGCACTGCGATTTGCATATCTCGTTGATAAGGTTTATGACAACGATATCGTGATTCGTGCGGAGCCTACGATCGATCTTAGCACGCTATTCCCACACACAATCTTTCACGGTGGAGACACGAAAAAATATTTGCGTGCCCTTTCGAGATTGCGGGAAGTATTGCAGTGACGGAAGTGCGGAGCTAAATCTTCACTGGCCGTGCTCCGACAGGTCGCCGAATGAGCGCTTCGCCAAAGGCAACATTGAGATCGCGCTCCGTAAGAAACTTCGAGACGAGCGCCTTGACCTCGCGAGGTGTATGACACTTTGTGAGCGCTTCCTCCGTCAGCACTTGTGTCTCGCTAAAACTCAGCAGCTTGATTCGTTGCGCTAATGAGACAGCATTTGCCGACGCAACCGAAATATCATCGACCCCCAAGCCGACGAGGATTGGCGTTGCAAGTGGATTCGAAGCCATCTCGCCGCATACCGATACAGGCTTTCCGGCTGCGTGGGCAGCGTCGACAGTCATCTTCATCAGTTGCAACACCGCCGGGTGCAATTCCTGAAAGAGATCTGCAATGAGGTCGTTGCCGCGATCGACCGCAAGTGTGTATTGCGTCAGATCATTTGTGCCGATCGAAATGAAATCGAGATGCGGCACGAATGCATGGGCCAACATAGCCGCACTCGGCACCTCGATCATCACACCAACCGGTAGCTTTTCATCGAACGGCTCACCGTTTGCGCGAAGATCATCTTTGGCACGCTCCAATACTTCCTTCGCACGAATCAATTCATCGACGTTCGTGACCATCGGAAAAAGTAACTTGACATTTTTGCGAACAGATGCGCGTAAAATACTCCGAAGCTGCGCGAGAAAAAGCTCCGGCTCATCAAGCGAAATCCGAATGCCACGCCATCCGAGAAACGGATTGGCCTCTTCAAAACTTTCGGAGAGTATCTTATCTCCACCTACATCAAATGTTCGAAACGTGATATGCGCCGGAGAAAACCTGGCCGCCAGTTCTTCATAGAGCTTCGTCTGTTCCTCCTCGGTGGGAAATTCGTCGTGCAATAGGAGAAAATGCTCGGTGCGAATCAGGCCGAGCCCGAGCGAGCGATTGCTACGTTCACTCGCACCCAACCGACTAACGCGTTCGACCTCATTGAGCGCACCATCGGCACCGAATTCGAGATTCATAAAGATGTGCACGGGATGCGCATCGGTCGTCTTCACCACCGGTGTATCGACTTCGAATACATCCGGCGAAGATTCGTCATTACCACGCGCGAGTATCTCGACTTCTTCTTCGTACCCACGCAACGTCGTATCGTCCGGATGCACGATCAACTCACCTCGCTCGCCATCGAGTATCAGCATGTCTCCGGTCTCGATCGTTTGCGCGGCATTATGCAATGCAGCCAGTGCCGGAATGCCGAGTGACCGTGCAAGAATTGCAACATGACTTGTCACACCACCCGAATCGTTCACATAGCCGAGTACATTTGCTCTCGCAAAAAGAATCGCATCGGCAGGAGTGAGAAATTCCGCAACAAGAATCGAAGGATGCTCGATCTTCGAGAGCCACTTCTCACGGTCAAGCAAATACCGAAGCAAACGCTGCTTGATATCTTCGACATCTGCAACGCGCTCGCGCATCACCGGATTGTCGCCGGTCTGCAAGAGATGTTGATAGTGACTAAGCTCCGTATCGACGACGAAGGCCGCCGGTCTGAGCTCTGTGCGAATGCGTTCACGGATCGTTTTTAGAATGATCTCATCCGAGACCATCATCATTTGTGCCTCGAAGATTGCACCGGCACTCGCGCCAACTTTTTGCTCGGCAACTTTGCGAACCTTCTCAAGCTCCGTTCGTGCTTTCTTGATCGCGGTATCCAATCGCGCGATCTGATCATCGACCTCACTCGCCGAGAGTTGGCGATCTTCGGCATAGAGCAACGTACGATGGTAGCGATAAGCGGGGCCTATCGCAATGCCACGACTGACTGCGATTCCCTGAAACCGTCTCATCTCCCGAACGGGCTTCGATTGCTCTGGCTTAATATGCACTGTTTGTTAGGCTGTCAGAATCCGCATGCGATGTTTTCGCCTGCGTAATTTCCGTTTGGATCGGTTCACATTTCTTCAAATCCGGCTGCAAAATACGCAGCAACTTCTTCTGCGGCAAGCACCTCATCCGGTCCGTCGAACTCCAGCTCGAGGGTGCTGCCCTGTGAAGCAGCGAGTGTCATCACACCGATAATGGATTTTCCGTTGATCCGAAATCCATCTTTGATGATGAAAAATTCTGATCGGAATTTACTCGCCAATTTTACTATTGCCGCCGCTGGTCTTGTATGCAAACCGGCGCGGTTCATAATCGTCACTTCTGTTTTTGTCACGTAGTACTGAATCGGAACAAACTATCTAAAACCAAAAGCTCTCATAATGCCTAAGCAAACAATTCGGATCTTCGAACAATGGGCGCAAATTACGCAGACCGTTCGAGCAAATACTCGCTGAAAAGGTGCAGGCCATCGCGGGCTTCCGAATCCGGTAGCACCTCGATCGCACTCTGCGCTCGAAGCGTCGCTGCTGCTATCGCATTCGTTGCTGCCGAGAGAACACCCATACGCTCGAATAGATTAAGCGCTAGCGGAATATCACGTTCGGTTGCTTTGCGATCACCAATTTTTTGCAGCAATGCTTGATCCTCAGGCGCGGCTTCGGTGAACTGCTCCATCGCTCGCACATAAAGCCAGGTGCGTTTACCTTCTAAGATGTCGCCGCCAATCGTTTTGCCGAATGCAGCGTGCTCGGCAGTAAGATCAAGCAGATCATCATTGATCTGAAATGCAATTCCGGTGTGATGCGCAAAGTTTCGCAGTGTCTCGACATGTTCGCCACCCGCAGCATAGGCCCCGAGCACAGCGGATAGTTCGAGTATCTTCGCCGTCTTCAGATCGATCATGTGCAGATAATCATCGGTCGATATATCGGACATCAATTCGAAATCTTTATCGAGCGCCTGCCCTTCGCAAACAAGTTTGAAGCCGAGCGAAAACTCCGTGATCATGTCTGACAAACACGTATAACGACCGCGTCCGAGCGACTCGATCGCAAGCGCGATCAACACGTCGCCGGAAAGAATCGCTGCGCTCGATCCATACTCCACATGCACCGTTGGCTTACCACGCCTGGACGAAGCGTTATCCATAATATCATCATGGACGAGTGTGAACGTATGCAAAAGCTCGACGGCAACTCCGGCATGCACCCAATGATCCATCGCACTCGGTTTACCGTGTGATGCCGCAGCAGCAGCGAAATAGGTCAGCATCGGACGCACACGTTTACCACCGGCTGAGAGGATCGCGCGAACCGGATCATACAAACTCTTCGGTTCAAGCGGCACGAGCAATTCGAGCGACCGCTCGACTCGCTCGCGAGCCTCTGCTGTAAGTAATATAAATGCTTCCGATGTTTGTGCTGTACTACTCAAAATATCTTCACGCTCACAGAAAGAACAAAATGCAAGAACAAAAATACGCCTGTAATTCAGAGCAACAAAGTTATGCGCTTGTAAAGAGCAATTGCGCACTAAGCTCAGCCAAGTTTCTCGAACCCGTTAGGAACATCGCGCCCTTCAATTGAAAGAGCAAAATATCCATCAGCGAACGAAGCGCAGCTTCTCCTCCGGTTTCGAGAGCACTAATAAGTGGCCGGGCAATACCGGCTAATTCTGCTCCGAGTGCTATCGACTTTGCGATATCCAATCCATTGCGAACACCACCACTCGCTATCAGAACAAAACCAAATTCCCCGCGAAGTTCAGACACATCCGAGAGCGCTTGCACGGTCGGAATTCCCCAATCCCAGAACGGATCCAGAGCGGATTGTTCGTGCGTAGCATGACGCAATATCTCGACGCCCGCCCAACTCGTGCCGCCAGCGCCCGATACATCGATCGCCTTCACACCCACTTCGAGCAATCTTCTTGCAACACTTTGAGAGATGCCGGCACCGACCTCTTTTATAACCACAGGTACGCCCAATTCCTTCACACACGCAGAGATGCCTTGCAGCACATTTCGAAAATCGGTCGAGCCCTCGGGTTGCATGAGTTCTTGCAGCGGATTCAAATGGATCGCAAGTGCATCGGCTTCGACGAGCTCAATGATCTTCCTTATTGGCGAAATATTTCCTGCTCGCGAAAGCGCACCGACTTCGTGCGCTCCGATATTCGTAAAGATAATCGCGTTTGGCGCAGTCTTTCGAACGATACGAAACGAGTCGTGATGATCGGAGTTCTCAAGCGCTTGCCTCGCACTTCCGATTCCCATTGCGAGTCCGTAATCATTCGCGAGTTGCGCAAGATTGCGATTGATATCGAGCGCTTTGTCGTAACCACCGGTCATCGAGGAAATCAGTATCGGCGCTTGCAGTGTTTTTCCGAAGAGGGTGCAACTCGTCTCGATCTCATCAAAAGCGATTTCGGGCAACGCATTGTGTTCGAACCGCAACCCATCAAAGCCCGGCTTCGTCGTTCGAAACGAGACCGATTCCGAAACGCACAGCTCCACATGGCTCTGCTTCCGGCCAATGGTCGTGGACTCCTCTGTGGCTCTCGGTTTCTCGATCAATGCTTCGACTCTGTTGATGCTTAATTGAAAGAATATTTGGACTGTAGCATCAGAACTAACGTGAGAACCCCGCAAAAAGTAGCCGCGAAGCGCCAACAGGGTAAATTTGGTTGTTTCGACTTTAAACGGTATAATAAATAAGCATGTTAGAATTGTCCTGTCTTTTTTATGTCGTGAGCCCGGCGTTGATCTCATTTGCTAATCGTGCGTATGCAAATAAGTAAAGCAGCTTTGGGATGGGGACGTATGGCCCTCTTCGTCGGCGCTATTGTGGTGGCTGCCTATAAGTTGGCGTTCGTTCGATTGCTTCTTCTTAATGGATTGGTAATCGTTGCGATCCTTATACCAATTGTTCTTGCTGAGAAAATCGCTGATAAACTCAGTGAAAGCGTTGGATGGGTAAAAGAGTATTCTTGGTGTCTCCAATTCATTGTGTACCTTATTGTGTGGGCCGCGACTATAATCTGGCTGTTGCCAGCACTTGGACTACAGTACAATGAACACGTCCTAGATAAATACTAATGGGTAGCGGAGCACTGATTCAGTCCAACTACTCTTACCAAGTTTGGGAAGGTTATAAATGGTCCAGTATTTGTCATTTCCCATGCTGCGATTTGGAAGTTGGAATTGTAGATTCAGTACAGAAATAAATTTCAGTGGGATCGATCAATGCATCGAGTTTTAGGCTAGTTAAGATTGCGCGAAATATTGGAATTTGGAATCAGAGCTAACTTTAGAACCCGCTAAGAGTAGCCGGGAATGAGTAAGGGAGAAATTTTGGTTAGTTGTTTTTAAGACACAGTATAAAATATTGCTTTTCGGTTTTTATTCTGACTGGCAATGTAAAAGAAGATTACCCATGAAACAAAAGGACTTTGAAGAACTACTCATGAGTGTTAAAGCAGGGGGAAGAATACTGCAGGGAAAGCAGAAGCCAGCCAGGGTTTTCGATTACCGGGAGTATTTAAATGGGAATCGGAAAAGAACTAGGCCCACTCCAAGATGAGTTCTAAAGTATAGGCAAATCGCAGAGAAAGCATGTGGTTGCTAAATGAACTGCTTTTCATGAAAAAAGAATGGTCTAAGCAAATTGGTCATACCAAGGTTGGAAAGCCCTCGTTTCCCTCAGTAAGAGGCTTCTGAGGTAAATTTAACCATTTCCTAGTTAAGGAGTTACGAGGAGGTATTCCGCGCAGAAATCATGTCCGGAAGTATAAGTTTTTGAGTAACTTTGTTGTATATTCGACGTTAATTGAGGAAGTGACTTGCATACTTACCGAAAAATCATGGCGAAAATGGACAAGGAGTCGACAGAGATTGCGAAACTCGTCTTTAGAGACGTTCCGAAGATTTATTTTAATGCCTTTACTGCCGGATTTTCCCCGACAGATGCACTTCTGCGGCTTTCACAGAACGGGACCCCAATTGTCGAAGTGAATATGAGTTTCGGCACTCTTAAAATCCTTGCGACAACACTGAATACAATCGTCGGCGAAGTCGAGGGTAAACTTGGAACAATTGAACTGGTGAGAGATGATGAAAAATGAAAGTTCACCACTCAATTGGACATTGTGGCTACAGGGCTCAAGACGAATCGAAGAGAAGATTGAATCCTTTGGTCAACTAACAGTAGGGTGGCTTTTTGGGGATGGCGTAGCTCCCTCAAATAAAACAATCAAGAGAGCCACCGATTTTGCTCAAGCAGCGATCTCGCTCGGAAATGATATTGATGCTTTCCCCGGCGCAGCGGGTGAAATCGGCATCGCAGTTTATGGGATTGGCTATTCCCAAGAATTCATTTTTGAGGTTGATAATACAATCACTTATATTTTAGATAAAGATGATGAGTCGGAATTGATTTATACGCGAGACCTTAGTTTTGATCGTGCTCTAAATTATCTTACTGAATTAAAGAGTTTTTATTCTGAGCTAGAAATTCTCACTAACCTCAGTTCTAAAATATGGCTCGAACCTTCATCCGAGTTATCTCGAGAGAAAAACATTACAGTGATGCACAGCGAAGGATCTGCTCCTTGGCTTTTCGTCATTCAACCGATGGTAGCGGCCTCTCTGTATTCGATGAACAATGCGCCCAACTTGGAAACAAGAGTACCTGTGAGCACATCGCCGAATTCTATCACGAGCAAACGGAGATCCCTCATGCTTTATTCGGTTCCCCATTGAAGGACTCCCTCTTACAACTCAAATAAACTATTCCCCAAGTAGCTCCGGAGATAATTGTCACGCAAACTTACTATTCAGTCCTAATCGGAAGGTCGCCGATGAGCTTGCGCGTAAATTCTTTAAGAAGTATCAAAATAGCTACACTATCTGCGACGGCAATGTGGAAAGACCTATGCTTGAGACAGACTTACCCTTTCATCCAATTCAGTAAGATCTAAGCGCCGCAACGGATATTTATTTCAGAATTCTGCTTGGCTCTCTCCGTGATCGGTCATATTATTCGCGTGTCCGACTAGGTTGCTTCCCTATCCTCAGAAGTCGGAAAGCAGCAAAGAATAAACTTCTACCCGGCGCTTACGCACCGGGCTACAATTATGCCGCTCCTCCGGAGCTAAGAATCGGTGCGTCGACAGGGACAAATCGCGATCACGATTACTGCACCACATAAACATTTGGAATTTGACCTCTCCGCTACAATTTGCCACAGCGCCGTTAGGAGCAAAATAATTGGAGCCCAGTGCGTAAGCGCTGGGTTAAGAACGTATTCTTTTTCCCAGAGCGCCGTAGGTGCGGATTATACGCGTTGCAGAGATCGAGATGGTGTGCCACTCCCCAGAGAGCTTGAAATCAAAAAATGCCGGACTGCATTTCTGCGGTCCGGCATTTTGGGATTGTTTGCGAATTCTATTTTGCGAGAAGCACTCGGCGGGTTGCGATGTTGGTGCCGTCGGAGATGCGGATGAAGTAGGCGCCTGTCGCGAGTGAGGTCGCGTCGAACTTCGTGGTGTACGAGCCTACCTTCATTTGTACATGATCGACGAGCATAGCTACCGGATTGCCCAGCGCATCAAACACATTCATCGTAACCGTTGCATCGGAGTTCCGAAGTGTGAAGCCGATCGTTGTTTCGCCACGGAATGGATTCGGCGTGGGGACGCTGATCGAGAGCGGTGAACGGTCGCCGCGAAGTATCGCAGCAATCGAAGCATCGCCGCACTTCGCATCGAAGTTGAATGCGCCATCCACTTGCGTCGAGGCAACATAACAAAGCACGGTGCCTTGTTGATCATAGAACACCACATCGCTTGGTACGATCGCCGTGCCTTTATCGGTATCGAGCATGACTTGCATGCGCAACGTGCCGAGTGTTGTTTCATTCGTCAATGGGTTCGGGCTCGTACCGCGGAATTGACGCGTTTCGGTTCCGGTCACAGGATCGAAGATCGCGCTGCCTACTTCCGATAGCGTGATGCCGGTTGGTGCATCGATCGTCGTGTAACGGAATGCATCACGACGCCACGTGACTTTGAATCCGTATCCAAACACTTCGCTCGAATTCGTCGAAGCAAATGGCTTGCTCATGATAAGCGGGACTGTGATCGGATCGTCCGCTTTACCACTGTAGGTCGCTTGCGCTGTTACGTTTCCAGCGCCGATGACCTCTTGAATGTTATCGCCGATGCCTTGTAGCTCGCGAATCAAGGTGTCCGTGCCGCTTGGTGTGACGTAGATAAACATCAGTGCCGCACTACGCGGACCGATTGCCGTTGGTGAGAATCTCACTGGTACGGTGACCTTTGCGTTCGGTCCGACATTCATCGGAAGTGTAAGCGGCGGTGCGAGTTGGAAGTCTGATGCATTCTGCCACGTTCCATTGTTCTCGATGCTTACCGAGATAAGCGAAGCGGTCTCACTCGAACTGTGATTGTCAAACTCGCCCGTCAGATCCTTCTGTCTGCAAGTGAACACCAATTTGTAATCGGCACCAAGCGCATCATAACTTGTCGAGCTCGCACTCGCCTTCACCGGCTGCGTTGCAAGCGTAGCGCAATTTGTGCCGGTCGGATTGATCGAGAACGTTGCGTCATATTCACGTGCGGCATTGCCGGCGGTGAATGTGATGGTCTCGATCTGCGATTTACCCGGAGTGAGTGTGTATGGTCCTTGTGGCGCAACGGTAAAGTTCGCAGCGTCCGCACCACCAACCGTGATCGAACCGATATTCAGCACATCATTACCGGTGTTCTGCACGGTGAATGTACCGTTCAGGACCTGCGTGATGAGTGTCGTGCCAAGATCGATTGTTGTTGCAGCACCCGGAGTCACGACGAGTTGCGGCGCTTTGCTATCGGCTTTGAGTGTCGCGACAAGATGCTCGCCGGAGTGGCCGTATGCATTGAAGAACGCAGTGCGCACACCGGAGAAGACGCCCTTCACCGTTGGATCGAACTCCAATGTATACGCAACGCCCGGAGCAGGAGCCGGATCGAGCACGACAGGATAGCTACCATTGCCTGGCGTAAAGCTAACAACACGGAAGCTAGCGGCATCAGGGCCGGTGATGGAGACGCTATCGATGTTCTCCGAATTCACCGTGAGTGGATCGTAGATGGTGTCAACGATCCGATTCTTCGATGTGCAGATGGTGCTGAGGTCAAGATCATACGAGGTCAGCAGTGCGCCACGACCGAACGATTGACCGATGAGTATCGAAGTATCTTTTATCGAATGCAAAAACATTTGCGGGTTGAGCGTCTTAAATATGTCAAGCGTGTTGAACGATCCGTTGTGCGTCGGATGGAAGCAATAACTAATCATCACGGACTGACCCGGTTGAATTACGATCGGGAACACTTGTGCTGCATCAACAGAAAAATCTGCGTTGTTGAGCAAGTCAGCTTTCGTAATCGTAAGCGGTGCAGTGCCTTTGTTCGACACCTTCATATCCATACACTTCGTCTTACCGGTATCGACAACGCCGAAGTTGAGATCGGCAGTGTAGATAAGTGGCGTGATGCCTTGGCCGCTCAATGCGTAAATCACGGAATCGCAATCGAGCCCGACGACGAGTGAGTCGAATGTTGCGTTCACGATGCCGGTATCGTTCGGTGTGTAGCAGATCGTGAGTTGTGCAGTCTCACCAGGTGCGAGAGTTTTTGTTAACGATGCAGGCGTGAGTTTGTAGATGCCACCCTTGCCTTTACCCATGATGTGCGTGCCAAACAAATTCACCGGTTGCTTTGCAGCGTTGGTGATTGTGATGGTCTGGCAACTATCGCTTTGCACGAGCACGGAGCCGAATGCGAATGGTGGTGCGGGGCTTAGCGTGATCTTTGGTGCAGCATAGATATATTCATACACGGTGTCGTTACCTGCACGGTCGACGGTGTAGATCGCGGCATAGGCATCTTGCAATGGATCGATGACGCTTAGCGTGTAGCTTGCGGTCGAATCGCCGGAATAAAAATTCGGATCGAGTGTGAAGAGATAATTAATCGCGGGCTTACTCCATCGCGGATCGGCTACTTCGGTGATCATGCTCACTTCTGCGATGCGTGTATCTTCGAAGGAGAATTTTGGTTGATGACGGCCTTCGATGAGCTTCGCAGTGTAGTTGCCGCACGTGCCAATGCGAGACTCGAGTGGTGGAAGTGTGTCAGGCGAAACAACATTCACCGCTTGACCCGTCGGCCAACCGTACCCTTCATAATCGCTGAAGCCGTATTGATACATACCGAATGGTACGTTCGCGGTTGCGACGTAGGAGTTGGAGCCGCCTGGTATCTTCACACGGATCGCGGCCATCACGGGGTTCGTGCCCGGAAAACTTTGTTGACCAACTGCACCGTACGATGTGATGCCCTGCTTATTTATCTTGATCGTGTAGAGTGAATCGAGTTGCGAGATGACGGTTAGATAATTTACGAATGATCCATTCTTCGCAGGAAGTGGAGTGCGAAAGATCATGCGCTTTTCGAATTGCTCTTGCGCGGTCATCAAGATCATAAACGGATCTGCAAGACCCGGGTCACCATTGAATCCCTGCGAATAGGAATATTGTGTGACAAGAAATTTTTTGTGATTGATCGACTTGAACACGGTTGCAACGAGTGTCGTCGGAAGCTCAGCCCACTCGCCTGCATTAAGACTGAATGGCCCGTTACCATTGTAGGTAATCTGGTTTCCATCTTCGCCAGACATGATACGAATGTAGTCACCGCACCTCGTCCGACCAGCCATCGGCATATCGAAATATTGCGTGCCCCACTTGTCGACTGGCGGTGGCATTTCGAGAAGATGATCGGCTGAAGACATATCCACGGTGATCGCGGAGATCTGATGTCCGGATAAAACTGCGACAGGTTTTGAACTCTCAACGAGCGATCCTGTGAGATCATCATCGCCGATATAATTTCCTGTGCTCTGCACCATATACGTTTGGCCCTTCATCAGCGTGACGGTCCATTTATCACCAGGCTGATGCGATTCCGCGCCACTTGCATCTTTCGTGTGTGCTTTGACGGTGATCGTAACAGTCGTATTATCTTGCGGTGCAACGATGACAAACTCTCCGACAGTCTTCACTCCTGCAAAATTTCCATCGTAATAATTAACGGTATAATATTTTGTGCCGAGTGCAGCTGTTGGTAGGGCAAGAAATCCATCGGGCGAACCACCAAGAAATCCGGCACCACCATCCCACACGTTGTAACCGTACACCGTCAGAGGTGCAGTCGAAGTGATATGCACTCCATTCGAAGTCGCGACTTCCGGCGTGCGGTCCACTCCGAGTCCATTCAGATCCGCAGTGATTGCAGTGTTCGCGGCAAGCGTGTATTTCGTTGTCGAATTTCCGACCGTCACTTTCACAGTATTCGCGGTACCGGAAGCAAGAAAAAGTTGCGTCACATTGCGACCACCGCTAAAGTTCGGCATAAAGCCAACCCAGAAATCGGTGCCCATAGAAGTATTGCCTTGCGCAGTAGCCGAACGTACGCCGGCGAGACTGAACACGCAAAGTAGCGCGATCAAAATACGTCCTACAATTTTCATGCGATGATTCAGTGAAATAGCAAGAGACGAGGTAGAGTTGGTAGACATAATTTTGTAACGAAATTGCAAAACAGCCAAAGTTTCTTAGGCACACACCACTCCCCAGAGGCGATCCATGACTTCGGTCTACACTTACAACACCATGGAACCAACATAGTTACACTCTGGAAATGCTTCGCGGGTTTCATACGGGAAAGCTCCCGAAACCAATTATCCCAATAATCAGGCCTCATTGAACCCGGTAGCCGCAGGCTTCAGCCTGCGCAGTCGGGGTGGGCTGAACCTCGCCAGGATCAAATATTCTGCCATCGACAACTCCGCAGGCTAAAGCCTGCGCCTACCATTCAAGAACCCCTGCACCCGGTAGCCGCAGGCTTCAGCCTGCGCAGTCGGGGTGGGCAGAACCTCGCCACGATCAAATATTCTGCCATCGACAACTCCGCAGGCTAAAGCCTGCGCCTACCATTCAAGCA
>JBDTCS010000115.1:0-9660 GCA_039923455.1 Kapaibacterium sp. (SeqCode)
CGATGTGCTCGGTAATAGCGTTCGGAACGGCGAGCTAACGAATCATCATCTCAACATACAATCACTACCCAGCGGCAGCTACTACCTTCGCCTAAGCACTCCATCCCACTCCGAAACCCGCCGCATCATTCGTGAGTGATCAGGCGTACCAGCATCCAGTGTACCGGCTCGGAGCATTGGCTTGTGTTTTGCATCTGCCGGTTTCAACTAGCGTTATGAGGTTTTATTTTGGCGCTTCGTAGGAGCGAAATATATTACGCTCCTCTGGAGCGAATGGATTCTTTTGTGTTTTGCACCCGCCGGTTAAAACCGGCGGCTACAAATATTGCGCTCCTCTGGAGCGGGTGCGCACGTTGCGTTGCAACGAATCAGCCGGTGTGCGAATTCGACTATAGGTAGATCAACCATCAGAAGCTGAGGATATTGAAGCCGCGGATTAGTCGATGTTTCCCCGCTCCGTAGGAGCGAAACATTTGTAGCCGCCGGTTTCAACCGGCGGTATGGGGTATTGTTTTGGATTGGAGCTCCGTAGGAGCGAAATATATTACGCTCCTCTGGAGCGAATGGACAACGTCACACAACGCAGCAGCTACTTCAACTCGGAGAATTGCTTTTCGAATTTTACGGCGGTCTTCCGCATAGCGGATCGTGTGGAGCAGATGAGTTCGATCTTGAATGCGTAGTCTTCGGCTTTCTCTTTGTGAATGTGTTTAAGTCCGGTGTAGGCCATTAGTCCGATCTCGTCGTAGGGGTGCCGTTCGGCAGCGGCGAGTAATAAACCGACGGCACGCTGATTCAATTGTGGTATCGAACCACCGATGGCGGCAATGTGTAACGCAGCATCGATTCCGTATGCATAGACAGCATAACCGGAGTTTGCATAGTAATCAATATCGTTCAACGCATCGAGCGAATCGAATTGATCGAGAACCATCGCGTAGAGTTCGACTGATCGATCATAAAAATTGCGCTTGCTTTCGAGTTGTGCAAGTGCTACGACAAAGTACGCTTCCGAATTTCGATAAAGAAAAAGTGGGACAGCTCGTCGGAGTAGTGAGTCAGCACGATTGAGCGAGTCACGTTCGATCTCCATGAGTCCTTCGCTTCCGTATGCAATTCCGAGCGCATCCGAATCCTTCTTGACGGGTGCCATTTTTGCCGTAGCACTCCAGCGTTTGATTACGCTATCAATCGTCTCGAGCCCGCGCAGAAGTCTGCGTTGAAAGGCAAACGCATCCTCTACTTTTTTCTTGCCTGCGGTCACGGGAGCGTTGCCTTCCAGCAGGTGTTTGGAATGCTTTGTGCCGGATTGGGCACGACCGAGCGCCGGAAAACTAAGGCAGAATGAAAGAAAAAGAAGTGCGGCAGCGATGCGATCCAGACTGAACTTTGCTCGAAATTGTATCATAGAATGCATTTAACAGGTACCAAAAGCGTAGGTTCCGACCTAAAACAGGCCAAAGACGCCAAAATGCGGAACATCCGTAATGTATGGAACGGAAAAAAGCCCGACTTGTTTTAGAGCCGCACTGATTAAGATAGGGAAACCTATCTTTTTTACTGACTGGCCCCTTCGACTAATGGTTAGGTCACCACCCTTTCACGGTGGCTGCACGGGTTCGAGTCCCGTAGGGGTCACAAACGTGATAGAATTGCCGGTAATAGGTCTATAGCGAGAATATATGCTCCATTATCTATTCATATTCTCTGCGTTCCTCGCTTCCTTTCCAAGCATTGCCAAAGATCCGATCGAACGTCTTGGCGTACCGGGTCCGATCGATTTTCATAAGACGAGTTATAACTTAGCTTGGTCCTCCAAACCAAACGACGTCTACTATATTCAAGAGTATCTTCCGAAAGGTGAGCTGTCTGAGCATTTCAACGAAATGCTTACGATTGATCTTTTAGTCAAGGATATTTCGGTCCATGATGCGGTAGAGAAAAAAGTGGAAGAACTCGATGCTCGAAAAAAGAGCGATCCACTTTGTCAGGACGAAGTGACAACGAGTCCTGATGGTTCGGAATCGATCGTAGATTTTGTGATGAGCGAGCACAAGGGCGAGGAGTTAACGGTGATGGAGTTCAACGTGTACCGATATCGACAGATTGATCTTGGCAATAAGAAGAAGGGTCTCCTCTTGTTCGCCTATTCCAAACGCGCGTATGGAAATGACATCACGCCTCTACTCAAGAACCTCTCCAGTCTCAGACAGGAATTTATTAATGCGATGATCCTCTCGGAGATGCCATCGATTCATCTCATCGATAAATAAATCGGTGTCCGCGATCTGATTTGAATAATGCCGACCATGATCTGACTTGAATAATGCCGACCATGCCAGATGAATTCAGAACGGATCTCGTATACGATGCACAACGAGATGCACCCAAACTGCAAGTATTAGCGAAGAAGGGCATTCGTATCGGAACGTCGTCGTGGAAATATGAAGGCTGGCTACATAAGGTATACCAGAAGAGTTATGGAGGCAAGCGAAAGGACTTCGTAACTAAAACATTTGATGATACCTGTCTCGAAGAGTACGCAACGAATTTTGCAACGGTCTGCAATGATTCAGCTTATTACCGATTTCCGGAGCATCGTTCATTAGAAAAAATCTCTGCGCAATTACCGGATGACTTTACGATGGCATTCAAAGTCACGGACTCGATTACGCAACGCCGATTTAATCAGGGTTACCGGAAAGGGGAATACAATGAGAGCTTTCTCGACGCACGATCTTTTACAGAACATTTCTTGCCTCCGGTTACGGAAGTGTTAGGATCGAAACTTGGAGTGATCATCTTTGAGTTCTCGCCCTTCCATTTTGGAGGCTCGTTTGCGAAGGATGCATATACGCCTCAAGAATTTATTCGGCAACTCGATAAATTTTTCGCTGGAATACCACATGGTCAGCATACCTACGCAGTGGAAATTCGAGATGCGATGCTTATTAGCCCTGAATACAGATCATACTTCGATGTACTGGAGCACTATGGCGTTGCGCATACTCTGAACGAACAAACATGGATGCCCGAGCTTCGTGAGCAGCTGGATGTGCCCGGCATCTATACGTCGAGTTTTACCGTTGCTCGGCTGTTAGTGCGTCCGGGTCTAAGTCACCAAGGAGCGGTCGAGGAGTTTGCACCGTATGACCGCATAAAGAATCCGATGCCGGAACTCCGATCCTCCTTTGTCGAATTAATTCATCGTAGTGTCGAGGAAAAACGTGAGTGTAGCATTTATCTGAACAACCGAACCGAAGGCTGTGCTCCCGACACCATTAGCAACGTGTTAGATCTGTATGAGCAGAAATATCCGAGTCTAATTACACCCTAACGCAGACTCTTTTTTTAATTTGTTTTTTGCTTCTCCCGATTTTCGTATTACATTGATGGTGCAAGTATAGGCACCTTTGTTTCGATGAAACATAGGCACCTATTCCTTAAGAAGATGAGCACCTATTAATGTAAAGGAAATGAATCACATTGTGCATCTGGACATTGATACGTTCTTCGTTTCGGTCGAGAGAATTTTAGATCCGAAATTGGAAGGTCGTCCCGTTATCGTAGGTGGAAATCCTCTTGCTGGTCGCGGTGTGGTGGCTTCGTGTTCGTACGAGGCGAGGCAGTTTGGTGTGCATTCTGCGCAACCGATTCGACTTGCACATCGCTTATGCCCGAAAGCGATTTTCCTATCGGGAAATTATCTGCACTACTCCAAATATTCCCAGACTGTCTCACAAATTTTGAAGGAGATCACTCCTATTCGCGAGCAAGCATCTGTCGATGAATTTTACATTGACTTATCGCGGACCGAACGTTACAGAGGAGACGCGTATGTATGGGCACAAGAGATTCGTAAAACGCTGAACGGCGAAACACATCTTCCCATATCCTGTGGATTCTCTACGAATAAACTGATCTCAAAAATTGCGACGAGCGTAAAGGCTAAGCATAATCCTGAGCGTCATTTCAAAGTAGAGCCGGGGTTTGAGCGACAATTTCTTTCACCGTTGCCTATTCGTGCGATGCCGGGCATTGGTGAAAAAATGGAAGAGGAGCTCCGATCTTTCGGGATCGACAGGATTGGTCAGCTCGCACAAACAGAGGTGCAAACGCTCCAAAGACTTTTTGGTAAGACAGGCAAAGCATTGAGCGAAAAGTCTCACGGCATTGATTATTCTTCTGTCGTTGAAACGCGTGAACAGCAAGCCCATTCGCGCCAAACCACATTTGATAATACGATAGATGTAGCATTGCTATTTGCGAAGCTTCAGTCGCTCGCTTCCGAAGTTGCGCAAGATCTCCGCCGTGCAAAAAAGTTTACGAGCAAGGTTTCACTTACACTCCGATACTCTGATCGAACAATCGTGTCCAAAATGATGAGTTGTGCTTATACGAATCGCGATATGGACATTTACCATCTTGCTGTTAAGCTATTCAAAAAACTCTGGACACGATCTGTTCAAGTGCAACAGCTTAGCATTGCCTGTAGTCAACTGCTGGATGATCTTGAGCAACAGTACCTATTCGACGATGCAGAGCAAGAGTGTGCCAAGGTATACAGTGTGATGGATCTTCTACGCGCCAAATATTCGAAGAGCATCATTGGATTTGCGAACGTACAACTACGATAGAGATCATGTTGCGACGCAATAACAATTACGCATCGACGAAGGGCTCGGCTATCGCGAAGCAGGAAGTCATTGCATATACAAATCTAATCAGGGCTCTCGCACAGAAAAATATATATTTGGGAACGACGAGTGCAATATGGAAAGATGCGGAGCGTAAGTTCGCTGCATCCATATTGCCGATTGCCGAAATGGAATGCACCGGTATAAATCTTCCAAGCGACAGCACAATCCTTTCGATCACAGATAGATATAGAGGATATATTGCTTGGCACGTCAGGGTAGAGGATATGTATGAGCAAGTATTTGCATCGGACGAATGGAAACAGTTTATGCATGCTTTGATGCATCAGAGCGTAGAACGGCAGATGCTTATTCTCTCGCTCGACGATTCCATTGCGTACACTCCGGAGACGTTAGACATACTCGAAAGCTTTCGAGACGAAGTGCGAAGCTTAATCTGCTTGCTGGAGACATCGGATAATTCATGGAAAACTCCTAACGTGCAGCGTGTACTCAAATCCTTAAAATGGAGCCATGTGTTTCTGGATGCACCACCATTGTATGGTATCATCAAAGATGTAGAGTATCATGTCGCTTCGATTGCATACCTCCGAGTGCTTGGGCGCAACAGCTATACGTGGTTTGAGCCCGAAGCAGAGGAGCGGTTTGCATATCATTATACAAAAGAGGAACTGCAAGAGCTCGCAACGAGAATCAGGCAACTGCGCAACGTGCATGATCAAGTGTTTGTGATCTTCTGCAACCGTCCCGGCGCTTTCGAAAATGTCATCGAACTCGCTCACCTATTGATATAAGCTTAGGGTCTTAATCTACTGGCCATGTTTACACATCTACACACGCATTCCTTTTTCTCGTTCACCTCTGCTACTATTCCGGTCGCGTCGCTACCGGAGCTTGCCAAAAAAGCCGGCATGACAGCTCTCGCCTTAACCGATACCAACAACGTGTCCGGGAGTATAGAATTTTATCTTGCATCCAAACATGCGGGCATCAAACCCATCTTGGGAGTTGAACTAAAGACTCGGCATGAGAAGGTCATTCTGATTGCGAAGAACAATGATGGATATAGTGAAATATGTTCGACCGTAACGCAAGTGCTGGATGCTATTCCGCAGATCAAACCAAAACTTACCTTAGAAGACGTTGATGAGAAGCCCGTTACAGTCATCGCGGATTCGAAATATCATCCTCTTGCTCCATTCCTTAAATCGCTAACAGAGAATGTCTTTATTGCTTCGTCATCTACAACGGTTCTGAGTGCACTGGCACCGCAAGCTAAAAATGTATTCATGGAGCTTATTCCCGCAGAGCGTAGCAAATGGAAAGCATTGAGAGCACTCTATCGAGATCACAAACTCCCGATCATCTGCACCAACGATGTGTATCTGCATACCGCTAGTGATTATGACTTTCACAAAATACTTCGCGCGATTGGTACAAACACCACAATGGGAAATACACCCACCAGTGAGCTTGCCGATGCAACGCAATGGTTTACGAATGAAGCAGAGTATCGTCGAATGGCTAGCAATATTGGAGAGGAGTGTTTTAGAAATGTAGCGCAGATCACGGAGGCGTGTTGCGTGGAATTCGATCTAAAGCGTCCGAAGTTTACGACATTTGATACTCCGGATCCTTTTGCACTGTTGCGTTCTCTTGCGAGGGAGGGCTTTGATAGACGATACCCTACGCCAAGCCGCGCACATTTTGAGCGATTCGAGAATGAATTAACTGTGATTGAGAGTAGAGGAGCAACATCGTACTTTCTTGTGACGCATGACATGATCCAGTATTCCAAATCACAAGGGTATCCACATCTGGGTCGCGGAAGTGGAGCAAACAGTCTCATCGCATTTTGTCTCGGAATTTCTAACATTGATCCCATCGCGAATAATCTACTCTTCGAACGCTTCTTAAATCCTGAGCGGGAATCACCGCCTGATTTTGATATAGATTATAGTTCAAACGACCGCCCACATATTCAAAACTATCTCTTAGACAAATACGGACGAGATAAGAGTGCTTTGCTCTCCACGCATCAGACGTATCGTGATCGAGGTGCTATTCGTGCTGTTGGGAAAGCACTCGGATTTTCCGACACCGAAATCAAGCTGCAAGAGATGGATGTCAGCAGGATGTTGCGACTTGCTCCAAAAGAGAACAGGAGCGAGCAGCGGCAGTCTCTGCTAAGTAAGAGTCATCCGGACATTACGAATTGGATGTTATGGTCAGCACGCATTCAGGGCTACCCATCGCACCTCAGTGTTCACGCCGGTGGTGTTATTATCACGGATAAAGCAATAGCACATTACACGGCACTTCAGAATGCTCCGAGCCAAATGCCGATATCTCACTTAGATATGTATTCCGCGGAGGAGCTTAATATGCCAAAGCTCGATGTCTTAGCAACACGCGGCCTCGGGACGTATCGTGACACCATGAAACTCGTCGAAGAACGATACGGGCAACGTCCGCCGATTGAGGAAGATCCGACCACAGCCTTTAGCGATGAAGCGACGAAAGAAATAATGCGGAAAGGTCGCACGAAGGGTTGCTTTTATATCGAGTCGCCTGCGATGATCGCTTTATTGCGAAAGACGAAATGTGATTCATTCTCGCTCCTGACCGCAGTGTCAAGTGTCATTCGACCGGGAGTGTCGCAGAGTGGTATGATGCAAGAGTTCATACGAAGACACAGGAATCCCGAATCGTTCACGCACATTCATCCCATGCTTGAACGCTTGCTCAAAGATACCTACGGCGTGATGGTCTATCAAGAAGACGTATTGAATGTGGTGCATCATTGTGCAGGGCTCTCTCTGGGTGAAGCGGATCTCTTTAGACGCGCAATGTCAGGCAAAGCGCGTTCGCAGGAACGCATTGCTGATATGCAGGACAAATTTATTCATGGTTGTCTCAAAAACGGTTTCACGCTTACTATCACTCAGGACATCTGGCGACAGATACTCAGCTTCATCGGATATTCGTTTTGTAAGGCGCACTCTGCAAGCTACGCGGTACTGAGCTTTCAAAAAGCTTGGCTCAAGGTTCATTATCCGGCCGAGTTCTTATGTAGTGTACTCAATAATTTTGGCGGGTTTTATTCTCACCAAGAATATATTAATGAAGCGAAGCATCTTGATGTACATGTATGCCTGCCGGATGTAAACAGGAGTCTGATAAGACACACAGTCGAAGACGCAAGGACGATACGGCTTGGCTTTAGTGCATTCCAAAATGTATCTCAAAAATCACTGGATAGTCTATTGCAGAATCGTGAGATTAGTGGAGCGTACCAGTCCATCGAAGATTTTGCGATGAGGAGCGGCGTTACGCAAGAAGACGGTAATATATTGATCTCGCTCGGAGCGTGCTCGTCGATCACACCCTTTCGCTCTATTGCCGGGCTAAAATTCAGATTGCTTTCGAGACGGACGAATTCTAAATCAGGCCAGCGCGAACTCGATTTTCCGCAAGAGATATTAACGCATGCTACGTCGTACCTTTCTGATCCGGATCCGCTTACGATCTTTAATCGAGAACGTAAGTACTTCGGATATTCCGTTACGAATCACCCATGTGACTTTTTGAAGGCCTACAGAAATGTAGCCACCGTTAGCTCGCTTGATCTGAAAAAGTTTGTAGGTAAGCGTGTGACAATCATTGGGCATCGCTCGTCTTCGAAACGAGTGCAGACAAAGACCGGGAAGCCAATGCTAATGCTGAACGTCTCAGATCATGACGAAATGATGGACGTTGTGGTTTGGAATGAGCAATATTTGAAATATGACTCCGCACTCAGTACCGGGTCAGCATTTAAGATTGTTGGAAAAGTGACAGAGAGCTTTGATGTATGTTCGATTGAGGCTATTGCGATTGAGAGACTGGAATTCACTTTGCCAATCGGCGAGAGCCTCGGTGCATCGACGACGATGACTGTGTCTAAATGCGCTTAAGATAAAACGGAACCATCAAGACGTGGTACCATCCTCGGTACCGATCGGAACAACAATTGCGAAAATGCGATTGAAGGGGCGCATGACAAAAGCCAATAACAACGACACTCGTACGTATCTGAGACCATTTGGCCTCGCACTTCTGATGTGTATCCTGCTTCCGCATGCCGGACATGCGCAATCGGGCGATACGAGCAACACTACCCAGCCACAGAGTGCAGGACAGGTGTTCCTTAGCGATCTCAAAGAATCGCTGAATGATGGTGCAACGATCTTCCTCTCCCCATTGCATTTTTCCACGCGCGGTTGGGCGACAGTTGGTGGAACAGGACTTGTGGTCGGTGGAATGGTTGCTTGGGTAGATCAACCCGTTCGCGAATATTTTCTCGCACATCAAAATCCGACCGGCGATGCGCTGGCTTCGTTCGGAAATTTTTTTGGAACCGGGTTGATCGGTGGAGTTGCCGCTGTCACACTCTATACAGCAGGTCTGGCGACCAGAGAGACGCATCTCCGATTGATGGGCCGGCATATTGTACAGTCGCTCGCAATGAGTGGGATCATAACTACTATCTTTAAGTCGCTCTTTGGACGCGCACGTCCGTATTTGAATGAAGGTCCGCACGCATTCAATGGTCCGACCTTTAGTAACGATCGGAATTCCCTTCCATCCGGTCATGTGACGGTTGCAACTGCGATATGTGCCTCGCTTGCAGAAGATCTGCACAACACCTGGGCTTCGATTGGTCTCTACGCGCTTGCGGGTTCGACCGTCTATGCGCGAATGTATACGGATAAGCATTGGTCAAGCGATGTTGTACTCGGAGGGGTGATCGGCACTGCATGTGGGTATTGGACGGTGCATCTTCATGATTCGGATCATGATTCAACCGGTACCGGATTGCTGATCACGCCTACGCCAGGGGGGCTCTTCGTGCAATACAAATTCTGAGTCCCTCTTGATACCGAAGGGACAATTACTGCCGATGGAACAACAATCACGCGATTGCGATTGAAGTCGGTATGCCAAAGACACTTGCAAAAAC
>JBDTCS010000116.1:0-3245 GCA_039923455.1 Kapaibacterium sp. (SeqCode)
TTGCTCCGAAATCTTGTAGCTTCGCATTGTGGAATAGAGTGCCCTGAGTAATATTGTCACGGCATCGCTCTATGTGAGTCTTCAGGCTGAGTCTACAGAAGTCTTTTGTTTGTCCCTGGCGACATGAATGATCTGATGAACCCGGAGCTTTCAAACGAAGAGCCCTTGAACAAAAAAGGAGCCTCTGGTGCACGTGCCTCCGGACGGAAATCCGGTGTACAAAATTCTGGCAATCAAAAGTCTGGCAATCAGAATTCTGGCAATCAGAATTCTGTGGATTCCCCTCAAAATCCACGCAAAGTCGTCTTCGACGATTTCCAAATTCAGAAGAACGCCCAACAACAGCAGATCGACGATGAGAAGCGCGCACTAAAAGAGCGCGAACGCCGTCACGATGAGCAACGCCCAGGGTTTTTAAAATTTGCCGTACCGAGACTTCGATCTATTCGCGAGGATATGATTGGGGGTAAGAAGAAACTTTCGTCGTTTCTCTTTGGGCAATCTTCGATCGAGAATGATCCGTCCGCGATGCCGTTCGATCCATCGCAGCATCCGCACGAAGATGCGAAGCCTTATTTTTCGGAACACGAACGACTTTCCATCCGAGTTGCACAGACCCGAACCGGTGATCGCGTGGCTGATCGAACTGGCGCAGAAGCGAAAGAGCAACGAGACGTACGACGCAACCAATCCGTTAACGAATCCAACAGGAGAGACCAAACATCCGAGGTCGATCCGCGTACAATTGTGAGTGATATGGACTACGACAAGAAGAACCAATACTCGTCCGAAGAGTCAATCGAACGCGAAGAGCTCTTGGGTGAAGAGCTTGAACGGGAAGAGCTTGAACAATCTGCTCGGCGACTCGATCGTGAAGAGACGGAAGCTCGCGAAGCAAATCGTATGCGCTCGCAGGACGAGATTGGTGATGACTTTCGGAGTGCAGTCTCACAAGCAAACGCAAACGAGGAGGATTATCTCGAAGATGAATCAGAAGAAGAGATCATGGAACTGGAAGTGATCGAGATAGATGATGTCGAGATTGATGCTGAAGAACTTGAAGAGCTCCAGGAACAGGCGATCGAAGACGCCGCGCTCGAAGAAGAAGAGGCCCTGGAAATGGATCGCAGAGCCGAAGAGGAATACGAGCAGGAAATTTTGGAAGCCGGTCCGGTTGAGCAAGTAACGCTCGAAGGTAGTCATTCCGGAATCGCCGAAGAGCCAAAGATTGAGCCATCGCTGATGGTTTATCTCGATGCGTTGCGTGCCTTCGATTCCTTTCCGCGTCGTGCGAGCGAACCTCGTGATCCACGAACCGATTTTGTTACGCTCCTGACGGAGCAACTCGAGATTTTGCGTGAGCAAGTTTCGGCGATGAGTGCGCTCTTCTTTTGGGTGAATAATCGCAAGCAACAACTCGTGCTTGAATCTGCGTCGCTCGAAGATCGCGCGTATATGTATCTTTCGGAAGAGAAAAAATTTCCGATCGAACTCGATGCTGTCAGCATGGTAGTCTCTCGTAAAAAGCCGGAGCTGCACTCGTCGATACCGCCCGCAGCAGAGATGGATCTGATTCCGTATTACACGGAGCCGATCGGGATTGCTTCGTTCGCGGCGATGCCGGTTTTGTTTGGCGATGGACTTGTTGCGGTGATCACCGTTGACTCCGATCGCGAAGAGAATTTTAGTGCCGAGACACTTCGACTGCTGACGAATCATTCGAAGCTGATCTCGGGGCTCATTCGGTCCTATATCGAAAAATACGATCTGCTTGCAAGTGCCCGCACTTTGGAATCTGCGCGCAAGCTGCATCAGCTCGTAAGTCCCGATTCCGGCATGCGCGCATTGCGTGCCGATCAGCGTCGCGGGCCGGAGTGGATACTGCGTGCGCTGACAGAGGCCGTCAGCGAGATCATTGATTGGGAGTGGTTGGCGACAGCGTCGTTCGATGAATCGCGTCGCATCTGGTCTATCTCGACTTTGCAATCGCGTCAATCGCAAGGCTACGTATTGCCGCAAACACCGATCGATCTTGAGCAATCCATCGTCGGCAAATGTTTGACATCAGGTAGAAGCGCGCTTGTCGATAATCTTTCGGCACAATCGATTCGTTACTCACTCGAAGAAGATCGTTCGAGTTCGGTCGGGCATTCGTTTCTGACGATACCGATACGCACAGCAACTCGCAATTATGGCTCGCTCTCAATCGAGCACTCGGAGCGTGCACGATTCACAGAAGCCGATGTCGAAACGCTCGAGCATCTTTCACGTAGTGCTGCTGCGGCGCTTGAGATAACAGCACTTTCCGAGATCGTCGAAGAGCGTGCGCTCACAGATCTGCTTACGAGTGTGCTGAACAAGCGCGGATTTTTGCAGCGAATGAACGAAGAGCTTACGCGTGCAATGGAGTTCGATGAACCGCTCACGCTCGTACTCTTTGAAATCGATGGTGCAGCCGATTTTCTGAGTAGGTTCTCACAAGAAGAAGCCGACACGGTGATTCTTGCCGTTACACGTTTGCTGAAATTTGGTGCGAGGCCGTTCGATGTCATCGCGCGCATCAGTGAGCATGCGTTCGCTGCGATCTTAATCAAGATGACCGACGAAGAAGGTTATCTATGGAGCGAAAAGATGCGCAAGATGATCGTGAGCGAAGTGATCGCGATCGGCAAGCGCAGTTTCTCCGTTACAGTCTCGACAGGCGTCTCCGGTGCTCGCCGCGATGCGACAGTCGAAGAACTCATCGAAGGCGCCGAACTCGCCGTCGAACGCGCCAAAGAACTCGGCGGAAATAATGTGATCGTCTATTAGCGGTTGTCCGCCGAATGCATAGGTTGCCCAACGCAAAAGTTTTGTGCAGTTTTTGTAACCTTTTCTTGTCTCATGGGTCTTTGTATATGGGTTAAGTAGCCCTATCTTTCAACTTGTCCAACGTTTCTGCGATATTCAAGATCGTGAAGACTCAACAATATCTCGCTATCACCGCTCTTCTTGCTTTTTTAAGCATACCTGCATTTGCGCAGACGAACAAAATCGATAGTATGATGGTCGATGAGAGGCGCAATCAATTGCTACTCTATGGCGACTTTTCTGCCCGTTCGGGTGCCGTTACTGTTGATAGCGTCTCGATGCCAATCGTCGAGTGGGAAACGACCTGGATTCGCTGCATCGTCCCAAAGTCTGGTAGAGGATGGGCTGGTCCAGTAGTGGTAGGCGGCGGAGGTGTTCGAGGGCCTGCGAGGATG
>JBDTCS010000117.1:0-4517 GCA_039923455.1 Kapaibacterium sp. (SeqCode)
CTACCCAAATTCGCAACTGCGATTCGGAAGCGAACGGTATCACCTGGGAACCACGGACCGCCCGGATGCGCACCCGTTCCATCGCACGTTCCGATGAACGCTTTTTCTGCGATGAGCTTCGGAGCAATTTGGCTTACGGTCAAATTGTTATAAGCGGTGTAGGATAATCCGCCGGCGTTCGTCACAACGACTGTGTCGATAATATTTTGCCCCGCAATTACGGAAACACCAGTCTTGAAATTCACCGTTCGTACGCAGACGTCGATAGTATTATAGAGTGACGTCGCCACCGGCATAACGCCGCTATAGGTCCATCGTATTTTACCAACCGGCATTGGTGCGACAGGCATTGGATCAGTGCCGGGCACCGTTCGAGCCAATTGTATCACAGTCCACGGACCGCTCGGATATTTCCAAGCCTCCACCTTTACGGGTCCCATACCTGAGGGTATGTCGGTATAGATCTGCGATACGTCCATGGAGCCCGGCACGGTATCCGTAACGACTACGCCAGACTGGCCGACTGTGCCAGTGTTGCTATAGAAGATTCGATATGTACCGCAACAATTCGGAGTGATCGTCCCCGGGAAGAAATATGGATTGTACGGATTGTATGTCGGTACCAAAAAGTCTTTATACAGATTACCGGTTTGAATCGCCGCGCAAAGCGTGACCTTCGCGGTATCTGAGAATGTCAGCGGTTTGATCGTGTCGCATGGAGTTTTATAACTCAAACTCGCTGTCGAGATAAACGTATTGCCGACCTGATTGCAAGGGAAGTTTACGTGCACATAGAGTGTCACCCAATAATTCCAAAGCGAAAGATATGTTGCCGGATCCAGATTCACTGTGATCGCATTCGAACCCGTCGCCGAACGGCACCAACTATACGAATACGTTGGGCAAGGCGTAACGGAAGGAGACGAAGGTCCCAGCGTCACATCCGAAATCACAGCTCCGGAAGCAAGCGGGAAAGAATAGTTGAGCGTGACGTTCGTCATGTTGAGTCCGCCAACTTGAGCGGATGGATTCATGATCTTCACGCGAAAGATCACATCGTTACCCGGACATGCAGCGCAACCTGCATAGAGTTCATTCTCGAACGTCCAGTTGTTACTTGCTTTTGCCTTTGCGCAAGAGCTATTCGAAACCGTCCACTTGCCTTGCGGCTCTTGAATGCGAGCGGTGTCGCAGGCGACTGTTCCGTCGCACGTCACGCCCTGTTTAAATTGCACATACACCTGCAACACGCCGGAACCTGCGGTAGAACTGATTCCTGTTTGTGTATAGGTGACGGTGTTTGTACCCGAGGCGAATGTGGTGTTGCCCGGATAATTGGTGTATGGCGCGATGGCGTCGAGCGATGCGGGCAATACATCTTGAATGATTAGTGTGCCGCCGGAAGGTATCCCGCCCGACCAACTATAACCGATCGTGTAAGTGAACGGCACAGCGCTTTGCACCGGGCTCGGCGCATTATTCGATTTATTGATATTGAGCGTCACTTGCCCGTACACGGTTCCACAACAGATTGCGGAAATCGCGACGAGTAGTATTGCTCGAAGCATTTTATTCATACTACGTCTCCAGGATTGGTTAAGGAATTGAGTGATATGCTGGCTTACTAAATGATTGTTGAGAATGGACTTACTCGACAAATGATAGAGACGCAAGAGAACCACAACTCAGTGTCAAGGTGCAAGCAAAAAGGTACGGCGTTACCCCTACCTTCTCATCATTCCCTCATCACGCTCTCTTGTATCACTAATGGCAAGGGTTTCAAGGAACCACGGAACCTGAAAGTTCCAGAGGATATCGCTCTAACAACTCCCGCATATGCATGATCAACTAATCGAACCATCGTCGCAATAATTATCGCCGAAAATGGGCTGTTTTGTGGGATTAATGCGCGTTTCAACGATAAAGGCAACCCGTGATATTATTCGTTATTTTGACTCGACATCCACGATTAATTAATGCCGCGTATCGCTCCGAATTTTATCGACCATCAGTTGGGAAGCACAGGATGTTTTTCTTCGTCAATCGCACATACGTCATCTTCACTTTCTTCACCCCGATTCGAAACATGAAGCAAATTATTCCGTGTAACAATATCTTGAATTCAATCTTATTTGGGTCGCAGCAGGTGGTCTGATCAGTTTTAGCATGCTGTAACAAGGGGCTCGGTCGCATTTTATTCCACAAAAAGAACTAAGAAAAGCCATAGTGGGTTATTTGCGCACCTTACTGAAGAGGACCGGCTCACCTGTTCCATTAAGGCTATTTCAATGCATTTTGGAAGGTGAATTCTCCGGAGGAGCTTTGTTTTCGGCGAATTCTACAGAAAAAGACGAATAATTACTTATTAGGAACACGTATTATGCCACGCAAGTACCCGCTCGCTAGGACGCGAAACATCGGAATCATGGCGCACATCGACGCCGGAAAGACGACAACCACCGAGCGCATTCTCTTTTATACCGGTGTCGTACATCGCATGGGTGAAGTGCACGAAGGTGGTGCAACCATGGACTGGATGGAGCAGGAGAAAGAGCGTGGTATCACGATCACTTCCGCTGCAACAGCGTGCGTTTGGCGCGAAAACCAGGTGAACATCATAGACACACCCGGTCACGTAGATTTCACGGTCGAGGTGGAGCGCTCTTTGCGTGTACTCGATGGTGCGGTTGCGCTGTTCTGCGCAGTTGGTGGTGTTGAGCCGCAGTCCGAAACCGTTTGGCGTCAGGCTAACAAGTATGGTGTGCCACGTATTGCATTCGTCAACAAGATGGATCGTACCGGTGCAGACTTTTTCAACGTACTGAAGATGATCCGTGAGCGTCTCGGAGCTAATCCGATCCCGATCAATCTTCCTATCGGCGAAGGTGAATTGTTTGCCGGAGTTATCGACCTTGTTACAAACAAGGCGCGTATGTATAACGAAAGCACACTCGGCACTACATGGGATGATATCGAGATCCCAGAGAATCTTCGCGAGTACGCTAAAGAATGGCGCACAAGACTTTTTGAATCAGTCGCGGAAGTTGACGACACACTTCTCATGAAGTATCTCGAAGGTATCGAGATCACAACGGAAGAAGTGATGAAAGTTTTGCGTATCGCTGTAACGGAATCGAAGATTATTCCGGTGCTTTGCGGTTCGGCCTTCAAAAACAAGGGCGTGCAGAATTTGCTTGATGCTGTCATCGATTATCTTCCAAGCCCGGTCGATGTTGGCGCGATCGAAGGTCATCATTTGAATCTTACCGATCACATCAAGCGTGAGCCGGACGATAAGGAGAAATTCTCCTCGATCGCTTTCAAGATCATGACGGACCCTTATGTTGGTAAGTTGACATTCTTCCGCGTGTACTCGGGCACCTTGAAGGCTGGCTCGTATGTACTCAATAGCGTCTCCGGACGTAAGGAGCGCATCGGACGTATCCTTCGAATGCACGCAAACCATCGTGAAGATATCGAGGAAGCATTCACGGGTGATATCTGCGCTGCAGTCGGACTCAAGCAGACTCGCACAGGCGACACGCTTTGCGACGAAGACGATCCGATCATTCTCGAGCGCATGACATTCCCTGAACCGGTTATCTCGTTGGCTGTTGAGCCGAAGACGAAAGCTGATTCGGAGAAGATGGGCGAAGCATTGCAGAAGCTCGCTGATGAAGATCCGACCTTCCGCGTGAAGACAGATGAAGAGACTGGACAAACCATTCTTTCCGGAATGGGTGAGCTCCATCTCGAAATTCTTGTCGATCGTATGCGTCGTGAATTCCGAGTCGAAGCGAATGTCGGCAAGCCGCAGGTTGCTTACAAAGAAACGATTCGTAAGAAAGTTACGCAAGAAGGTAAGTTCGTTCGTCAGTCGGGTGGTCGTGGTCAGTTCGGTCACGTCTGGATCGATCTCGAGCCGAACGAGCCAGGCAAGGGTTATGAATTCGAGAATGCCATCATCGGTGGTGTCATTCCGAAGGAATATATTCAGCCTGTATCGGCCGGTATCGTCGAAGCAATGAAGAACGGAATTCTTGCCGGTTATCCGGTCGAGGATATCAAGGTTCGTTTGTTCGATGGATCGTATCATGATGTTGATTCGAATGAAATGGCGTTCAAGATCGCTGGCTCGATGGCATTCAAGGAAGCTGCTCGTAAAGCAAGCCCTGTGATCCTCGAACCGATCATGGAAGTCGAAGTCATCACACCGGAAGATTACATGGGTGATGTGATGGGAGATCTCTCGTCGCGTCGTGGTAAGATCGAAGGCATGACCTCACGCAGTGATGCACAGGTTATCAAAGCTTCGGTACCGCTTTCGGATATGTTCGGGTACGCAACCGTACTTCGTTCGATGACACAAGGCCGCGCAATCTACTCGATGCAATTCGCACGTTACGAGGAAGCACCTCGTCACGTACAAGAGCAGATCATCGAACTGCACAAAGGCAAAGTCGCTGCATAAGCAAACTACCTTCTAAAACGTTATCGTTTTTGTTAGACCGAGATAC
>JBDTCS010000118.1:0-4316 GCA_039923455.1 Kapaibacterium sp. (SeqCode)
ACCGTAATCGGCACCATCGGAAACACGCACGGAGTGAGCAGTGCAAGCAAACCGAAGCCTGCGGCAGCGAAGATGAACTCCCAAAGGGAATGCGATGCGATCGCGACGATATCCGCACTCGCAACCGTGGTTGCCTTCGGTGCAGTTGGCGGTGTAACTTTTTCTGTTGGCGTATTATCGGTGGGTGCAACGACAGCAAGCGCCTTAGTTGCAGTATCTTCTTTGGCAATGGATACGAGAGAATCTTTCGGTGTCGGCACGATCGTTAGTTCGATCGGCTTCTGACCGAGAAAGAGCATCGGGACCACGAAGCTGCGGTTTGGCAAACATTGTGATTCGGAGCAGGTCATGAAACTGGTAGTGAGCGTGAAGGGCGTTTTGCCAACGCTTGCGAGCTTCTTGATACGAACACTCGCAACAATTTCGAAATTACCGTAGTAGGCTTTCGTAACTGCAGAGAAATTCGAATCATAATTACTCACGATTTTGCCGTGCTCTTTCAAGCCGACTAGCTCGAACATGGATGCAAGTTCTGCGGGAACAGAAACAGCAAGTGGCACCGGACCGGCATCGGGGGACATCGTCGAGCTATAGATGTGCCAATTCTTGTTGTGCTTGGCTGTCAGCTTTACCGCGAATATTTTGCCAGGAAAATAGTCTATCTTCGGATCGACCGATAGCGTGAAGATCGTGCTATCCGAAAGGAGTTTGGACTCGAGACGGAGTTTCGGCTTCGGATCGCCTACGCCAAAAGCTGTACGCTCGCCAACTGTGAATGTTAGTAACGCGATAATCGTCAGAAGAAAAAGAGAATACTGCTTCATTGGCGAGCCATAAGATGACGAAATTCTTGCCCAAAACCCGAATGTGCGTCCGCAACAGATAAGATTTTGCGTTGCAACTGAATAAACGGGCTATAATTGTGCCCCGTTCCACGAGTTCAGAGACGGACTCATTTCAAAATTGGAACGAAGGGTACGCTGTGGTGGATTTGAACCATGCCTACTACCAAAGCACGAACATATACGCTATTTTTATGCCGGAAAAATTGCCTGGTGAGATCTCTGAAAAAGCTGCCCGAATCAAGCTATTAGTTCTCGATGTCGATGGTACGCTTACCGACGGTGGGCTCTATCTGGGGCCGGACGGGCAGGAATTCAAGCGTTTCGACGTGCACGACGGGCATGGTATTGTGATGTTGCAAAAACTTCATGATGTCGAGGTGATGATTCTAAGCGGCCGGACATCTGCCGCCGTATCTGCTCGGGCGATCGAACTCGGCATTGGTACCTGCCTCCAGGGGCACTGGGATAAGCGTAGCGCACTCGCGCGGGAAATAGAGGCTCGTGGGGTGCCGGAGAATCAAGTAGGCGTCATGGGGGACGATCTGAGCGATCTGGCGATGATGCTGATCACAGGTGTAGCGTTCGCTCCGGCAAACGCTGTCGCGGAGGTCAAAGCACGCGCAGATTACACGACGAAAGCAACGGGTGGTTATGGTGCCGTCAGAGAAGTGTGCGATTTGATCATCGCCGCAAAAGCCGCTGCATCATCGTAACATGCTTCGGACTACATTCTGGGCAACCTGTTATTGCCTGATTTTTTGTGCTGCGATTTCGGGGGAGGCGGAGCAAGCGGATAATCCGTCTCGATCTCTCCGCGATTCAACCGATTCAGTCGGCCACGCAAAAGCGAAAGCTTGAGTGGACTGAGATAGTCAATAAAATATTTACCATGCAGATGATCGATCTCATGCTGCATCACGCGTGCAAGAATCTGATCGGCCTCCATTTCGACCTCTCGGAATTGCGCATCGAGAAAGCGTACACCGATCTTCTCCGGACGAACAATATCCTCCCGAATATCGGGTAAGCTCAGACAGCCCTCTTC
Source organism: Kapaibacterium sp. (SeqCode) (assembly GCA_039923455.1). Taxonomy (GTDB): domain Bacteria; phylum Bacteroidota; class Ignavibacteria; order Palsa-1295; family Palsa-1295; genus JBDTCS01. Next base: position 1,891 of record JBDTCS010000118.1, read on the forward strand.
AAAAACAGACTCACCATGAGAACCGAGAATGACAGGGTTAATCAGCACGAGTGGCTTTTGATCTTCAAAGCCATCGAAATCAGAAACATCAATGACCGTCATCGCAAGCGAACGCCCGACCTGGTTTGCAGCAAGCCCAATACCGTGCGCATTATGCATCGTCTCGAACATATCGATGATAAGCCCTGCGATCTCGGAAGAGTCTTGTTCGATTTGGGAAGTCTCTTGTCGCAGGACGGGATGATCAAAAGTAAAGACCGGTAGTATTGCCATTCGTTACGTCAGTAAATTGATCTTGTGTCTTGGACTCTGCGAGTAGTATTTTGGCAACATGCTGTGGACCAGAGGGGACTCGAACCCCTCACCTCTACATTGCGAACGTAGCGCTCTACCAGATGAGCTACTGGCCCGAAATCAACTCCCACCATGTCAGGTGAATTCGACCGTGAAAAGGAGAAATCGAGAAGGGAAGTTCCAAACGGTGCAGGAAAGCATTGAAGCTAATTGGTCTAAAATTTCTGTTGGACAGGGTCGGCAGTGATTGCCGGCAAAGTTGCCGGAATCCATTTCGAATTCGATTCTAAAACAGGTGATCTCAAATTATTATACACTGCGTGCGGTTGCTCGAGAGATCGAACGTAGCCTTGCAAGTGGAGCCCTTTTTCAACATGCCTTCTCGCAGCGGTCGGATGAACTTCGGCTTGCTTTTGATTCGGGTATTACGATCGTCGCACAACTCAAGCCGGTCGGTGGAACGCTGTGGCTTTTGAAGCGTGAAGAGAAAATTCCGAAACAGAATATACTTTCGTTTTTTCCGGAGCTTGTTGGTCAAACGCTTTTGCACGCTGCGATCGCGAGCACCGACCGAGTGATCGATCTGACATTCGCTGAGCATACCCTAAGGCTTTCTTTTTTCGGTGACGCGAACGCAACGCTTTTGGGTGCCGGAAAAATAGTCGGTGCATTCAAGCGAAAGAAAGCGGCTGCGCGAACGGAGCGTGAACGACCTCTTCAAGCGAAAGCATCGCCGCACTCACTTTTGGGTAAGCGTTTGCTCGAAGAGCTAACGGAACGACAAAAGCTTGCGAGCGTAGAAGACCCAGCGGTGGTGGAGCAAAGATTGCTGGGAGAGCTTCGCATTGCCTGCGTTGGTTATGTGTACAAAGGTGCCTCGTCACTGCTGCTCTCACCAATCGCACTTGTGTCTGCAAAGCCGGATCAGGAAGTGATCCAATTTCCATCGATCAGCGAGGCCATTCGTTTTGTCGTGATTGAGCGAGTGAACGTGCAGCGATCCGAAGTTGCACACGAAGATATTTCGCGAGAGCTTGAGACACTCATTCGTCGAAATGGTTCTGCGCTCAGGCAAGTCGAGAGCGGCTTGCAGAATTCGGCCCGTGCAGAAAAATACACTGCGATCGCAAACGCGATTCTGACGAACGCCTCCGAAATTCCGCACGGCGCCTCCGAGTATGCGCTTAGTGTCGAGGACGAAATCATAACTATCAAGCTCGATCCTGAATTATCGTCGTATAAAAATGCGGATCGGTATTTTGAAAAATCTCGAAGATCGCGGGATGCTCGAAAGGATCTCCTCCGCCGAGAACAAAAGCTTCGTGAAGAGGGCGAAGAGCTTCGCAATCTAAAAACAAAGCTCGCAGATTCGGACGAAGCCGCGGAGAATGCAAAGCTGCATCCGCTCATCGCACAGCTTCGAGGAAAGAGTTCGCTCGTTTCGACGCGCACGGAAACAGACGACGATCCCTTGGCGCGCTTTCGACAATTCCGTGTCGCAGGCGGATATGAAGTGCTCGTAGGCAAGAACGCAAAACAAAATGATGAACTTACTCAGCGCGTTGCCAAGAAAGAAGACATTTGGTTGCATGCTCGCGGTGTCGCGGGTTCGCATGTCGTGCTTCGGGTGCGAGGCAATGGAACGATCGCCCCGCCGAAAGAAGCGATAGAACAAGCAGCAGAGATCGCCGCGTATTTTAGCGATGCAAAAACGCAAAGCTTGGCACCGGTCATATTCACAAAAAAGAAATTTGTCCGCAAACCAAAAGGTGCAGCTCCCGGAGCGGTGGTTGTTGAACGAGAGGAAGTTGTGATGGTCTGTCCGAGATCTGGATCAGAGACGCGGTAACAAAAAATATTTGACGAAGTGAATAATATTTGCATAGGAGTTGAAGGTGGTGGCACGAACACGCGTGTACTCGTTGCGATTGGTACGGAACCACCGATCTTCCTCGAACGTCGACGCTCGATAAAATTCGGAGATGACGACTACACACATTCTGCACAAACACTTATCGAGATTTTATCTGAAGTTCCTAATTTCGATACTGCGCAAATCAGTGCGATCGCTATTGGTCTGAGTGGCGCAAGCAACAAGAATGCGCAAACGTTGTATCAAGAAGCTATTCGTG
>JBDTCS010000119.1:0-5393 GCA_039923455.1 Kapaibacterium sp. (SeqCode)
TTACCTTCGGCACCGATCGCTCCGGGACAGTGGGATACGATCACTGTCTCTTATTCTCCAACGATGGAAGGGCTGCACACGGCGTATCTGAACATTATCAGCAACGCGGACAACGGTACTCAAGTAATTCTTCTGAAGGGTACAGGCATTCTGCCAAGACTCACGCTCACACCCTCACCGCTTAAGTTTGACTCGGTCGGGATTGGTGATTCGTCTTGCAAGTATCTGACGCTCTATAACCCGGGCTCAGACACGATTGCACTATCGAATAATTACTTTGCTAGTTCGGATGCCGATTTTAGCTTTACCAAGCTTATTGGCGATGATACACTTATCGCTCCGGATCACTCGAAGCAGATCCTGGTTTGCTTCCGTCCGATCCGCAACGGAGCCCGCGAAGCACGCCTTCGTTTCACGACAAATATTCCCAGAACGTTTGATTCGCCACGTCAAGATACCAGTTCATTCATCGTGAACATTCAAGGTACAGGCGTGCCCTTCGGAAGGCTTGCAGTTTCGGGTCGTCCGATGGTAGATTCGGGCGAGATCGGAAAGTCGATCTGCAGAACGGATACCCTTTGGAATATGGGCACCATCGATCTCACGATTACGAGTGCAATGCTCACTGGTGCGAACGCAGCTGAGTACACAGTAAGCGGCGTCACATTCCCGCTCACGATCGGCCCTGGCAGCTTCGTGGTGTTCAATGTCTGCGCAGTTCCAGGTGCTCGTGGCGATCGTAACGCTCAGCTTAACTTGCTTGGTACTTCGAACGGACGCCCGACGACAGCGATGCTATCACTCGATGTCTTTGGCCAGTTGGTTTGCGTGAGTTCAACGCCAAATGCAGCATTCACAGCGAAGACCTGCGTTGGCATGACGGATACGGCATCGGTTGAGGTTACCAATTGCGGTGACATTGCAACAGCCTACAACGCTGTCCTCACAGGCACGGGTTACATGATCATCGGACCGGCAACTTCTTCGAATGTTGGCGCAACAGGCAAGACCACCTTCAAGGTCGCCTTTACACCAACAACTCGCGGAACGTCAAACGGTACGTTGGATATCACTGGTGGCACGGCTTCCACGCAGGTTACGCTTTCAGGCACAGGCACAGCAGCTATGATTACCGGCACTGCTCCGCAGGCTGCCGATACGAAGGTCGGCGAGACCAGTGCTGCGTTTGATGTACCTGTCAAGAATGACGGCGAGTGCGATTGGGTACCGGGCCCACCGGCCAATGGCGGTGCATTCACTTGCACGGGTGGTTCGAACACTTCGATCCCTGCCGGCGGAACAGGCAAGTTGACGTTCACCTTCACACCTACTCAGGTTGGTGCGAACACAGCAACGATCACTTTCCCGGCCCAGATTGGTACATCGTTGCCACCGGCTTCGATCACACTGAACGGTACCGGTCTTGCGAAGGCAAGCGTACGCACGCTCAGCGAAGCTCAGGGCTTCAGCCTTGCGCAGAACTATCCGAACCCATTCAACCCTACTACCGAGATTCGCTTCACGCTTCCTCACGATGCGAAAGTCAAGCTCGAGATCATGGATGTGACTGGTCAGATCGTTCGCACGGTCTTCAACGAGCGCTACAGCGTTGGCTCTCACTCCACCGTTGTTGATGCAAGCACACTTGCGAGCGGAACATACTATTACACACTTACAACGAACGACGGATCGATCCGCCTCACACGCCAAATGGTGCTTGTGAAGTAAGGCAGTCGGTTCTGAGAATTCGATTCCAAACCGCCTCGGAGAAATCCGAGGCGGTTTTTTTTGTCGACTCCTCTAGGGATAATAACTTTGGGGACTGCTACTACCAAGACCGTGACTCGGACTTACACAAATGCAAAAAGCCCTCAGCACGTTTGTGCCGAGGGCTTTTAAAATAGTTTTAGGAATAGGTTTTATTCCGGCTCGACCTGTGCGTAATCGAGTTCGACAGGAGTTTTGCGTCCGAAGATAGAGACCTCAACTTTGAGCTTCTGCTTGTCTTCGTTGACCTCTTTGATTTGTGCACCAAAGCCGGAGAACGGTCCGTCGATGACCTTGACAGGCTGGCCAAGATGATAACGAACTTCCGGTGACTCCATCCCTTTCTTCTCTTCGACCTTACCGAGAATGCGGCGCATCTCGTCGGGCTGAAGTGCGGTTGGCTGTGTCTTCGAAGGTCCGACAAAACTTACGACGCCGGGAATCGAAAGGATCAGATCGATAAGCTTTTTGTCGAGTGCTGCCTCGATCAAAATATAACCCGGAAGAAAGCTCTTCGTCTTCGTACGCTTTTTGCCGTCACGGACTTCATAGACTTTCTCGTTCGGGATCACAACTTCCGGCACGCGTTCCAGCAGGTCGCGGCGCTTCACCTCATCTTCGATGTAGGCCTTCACTTTCGCTTCGTGACCCGTGTAGGTCCGAAGGGCATACCACTTTAGAGTGGCGGCTTGGAGTTCCGGAGTGGCTGTCATGCTGTTCTTATTCTACGCAAAAGGTTAGAAGGCGATCTTCAGAATGAGTGGAAAATGAACCGGAGCAGCGATTCGAAAATCTTATCGACAACGAATACGAAGATGGAAAGTATCACGCAAACGACGAGCGTGATTACGGTCGCATCCTGCAACTCCAGACGCTTCGGCCAACTGACCTTGCGCATCTCCTTCGCGACATCAAAGAAAAAACCCAGGGACTTATCTTTGAAATTCTTGCGCTCAACCGGTACTACCGGTACTTGCATTACTGTCTCAGCCATAATACGATATGCAATGTATGCCGCCCTGTTCGCTCTGATGCACAGAGTCCGCTGAGGGTCAGCATGGTTCTCTATAGGTCTTCTCGTCTCCGGCCGTTTTCATTCGGACCGAAGATGTGCCCAGGCATTGAAAGCGCCCGGAACACACTCGTGTAAGATTAGTTAAACTCGGTTTCCGTTCGCTTTTGCCTTTCGCATTCGCGATCCTCACAGCGATAGCTTGTTTGCTGTGGGTAATTCGGAAAAGTATGATCCTTGCACGTCAGGAGGGAATCGAACCCCCAACCTACGGTTTTGGAGACCGTTGCTCTACCAGTTGAGCTACTGACGTATGGCCAGCTTTCAAACTTGATGCACTAACTTAATCCGTAGTTGAACGCCTGATTCCGACTGCTCTCAAGGCAGACTGAAAAAAAGCGTTCTCAAAAAAACCATAGGGCCGCAACCAGTGCGACCCTACAGCATTCTTAGAATTACTTCGTCTCTTTGTGGACGTTGCGTTTATCGCAGCGTGAACAATACTTCTTGTACTCTACGCGACCGGACTGCGTACGCTTGTTCTTCGTCGTCGAATAATTGCGCATCTTGCAGATGGTACATTCCAGTGTGATAATATCTCTCATGGCTCTATTCTCCTATTGATATCGAATTCAAAAACCTATTTCCAAACAGCCAGCTTAGCCGCTTATACTGCCCTTATACGGGGCTACTCTGCATCTTGTTCCAGATTGCCGAGGCGCATCGCCGAGATGAACTTCAACCGGCCACAACTTGGGCACATATAAACCGTGATCGGCACTGCACGATTCAAATTGAATCCCCAGCCGCCTTTGCCGTCTCTATCGAGCCCTGGCATCGCGTAGACTTCCGGCATCGCGTCCATCTGCGTTTCACAATCTCCACAAAGCTTCGGGGGCGTCGGCATGCTTTCTCTACAAATCGTATACGTTCCTTATCGGAGCGGGAGACGGGACTCGAACCCGCGACCAACAGCTTGGAAGGCTGTGACTCTACCAACTGAGTTACTCCCGCGTGTGTTACGCGTCTACTCCTCACTTCCCCATGCCCCGAAAAACAGCAAATCTCTTCCCCGGATCAATGATCCAAGCAAAAATAAGAGCAGATCGGAAGAATAAGGACAGCGAAGCGCTCGCCTGATCTTGTCAATCAGGAGTGCGCGAATAGACAACAAAATTGCGTGTTCGGTTCCGTTTTTGAAGGAATAAGCCTATTCCACAAGCTCAAAATACTTGGAAACGCGTTCCATTTCTAAGGCAGAATTCGGAGTTTAGCTCGTGGTCTTGATAGGCTCGACTAAATATCCACATTCATAGCGAATTTTGTTGATAATTAGCGCTTGCATTATGTGGATAAACATGTTATATTGGTAGAAATCTATTCCGAATTCACATTAATTCACTGTTCGCAGCGAATTCGGGAATAGAGATTCGGCTGATAGCTTGCAGATTCAGATTGCTGCACAAATCTTTCTCAGTCAGCCGAAGGAATAAAGATAAGTCACCAACACGAGAAGAAGATCATGTCCCCAAAAGAGATCGCTCAAAAGGTCATCGAGGCCGCTGAGAACCAGACCCGTTTTCCAGGTATGTTCAAAGACGAACTCGCGAAAGAGATCGCCCGAGTAATCACGGAGGAGCGCAATGTGCTTTCTCAGTATCTGAACTACCTGAACCAATCCATCGCACACTCACCCGAACTCGTGCGCCACAGACTCCTTATAGGCTCATCACGGATCACCACCGGCCATTTCTACGAAGATATGACCCTCGACGATCCCCGCGCCGAACAAGCCCTCGCAAATCCCTTACGGAAATATTACGCGAGATAAGCCGAGAGCACAACCTCGGTTCAACTTAGAAGTGATTCTGAAGCGAGCAACCCTCCCCAAGCAATAAATCTTTGCTTCGCGGAGGATTTCATATTTTTTAGGGCTTCGGGAGTAGAACGACTCATCCCGGTACATGTCGCCGACTCCACTGCGCAGGCTAAAGCCCGCGGCTACCTGGATTGGGGCTTTCATCATTAAGGCAACTCTGCGAAAATTCCGAAGGTTGGTATCCTGCCGGTAGGCGCAGGCTTTAGCCTGCGGAGCTGTCGGTTGCAGAATGTTTGATCGTGGCGAGAGTGTGCCCATCCCGACCGCGCAGGCTAAAGCCCGCGGCTACCCCTGATTCAATTCGTATTTTAGCGACGAGAACCTTATACACCAGCCGCTAAAACATCGAGAATGTCATTCGATACCGCATTCACTAAAGTCTCCGAATTAGTCGAGCTATTTCGGGAGAATGAGGCACACTATCTCGAATCCAAATATCAGGAGTCCGAAGCGCGCAAGGATTTTATCGATAAATTTTGGATCGCACTCGGCTGGGATGTTCATCACGACACACAGACCAATCCTCGCGAGCAGGAAGTAAAGATCGAGAAAAACTCTGACTCATTCTCAAGTCGCAAAGCCGACTACGCTTTTTATCTCGCTCCGAATTACAGCCGACCACAATTTCTGGTCGAAGCCAAGAAACCATCAGCGCCGCTTGCTGATCAAGCCAATTATTTCCAGACTACACGATACGGTTACAATACCAGCACGACCGTCGCAGTGCTCACGAGT
>JBDTCS010000120.1:0-2065 GCA_039923455.1 Kapaibacterium sp. (SeqCode)
TTCTTGTTGAGATTCTTCGCAAGATGCGATTGCATCCGATTCAGTATTTGCTTGCCGGAATTGCGATGGTGGTCTTCTATTTATTATTGCTTTCCTTCTCGGAGCAGATGGGGTTTGGGCTCGCATATTTGTTCGCAAGTGCGGGTGTGATCGGGCTCATCACACTCTACATGGGGACAATCTTCCGACGAGCACTGACAACGTTTATTCTTTTTCTCATACTGACACTGCTCTATGGCTATTTGTATGTGTTGCTGGAGATGCAGGATTACTCGTTACTCTTGGGAAGTCTCGGACTCTTCGCAATACTCGCGCTTGTGATGTATCTAACTCGCAAGATCGATTGGTACAAAGCAAGCGCCGAACTCCACGAAGCCGATACCCAACCGTCTTGAAGAAAAAATGGCCGGGTGCATAGCGCCCGGCCATTTTTACAGATTCGCACCAAACTCCAATTTAAATCTATCCGGATCTTCGAAGAAGACCGCGAAATAATTCGGGCCGTAGTTATCGGCTTTCGAGAGGATCGGTATACCACGCAAGATCAAATGTTGTTCGAGCGCGAGAATCTCTTCTTTGCTATTCAATCGAAATGCGAGATGATCGAGACCTGTCGTCTTACGATGATACGTGCGGTCCAAAAATTTCTCTTGTGTTTGATTCACCCATAAATACCAGCCATCAAACTTCCAGCTAAATGCATTCGTGTGCTCTTCGAGTGTGCCGCTTGAAATAAACTCCGCAAGCATCCGATAGAATGCAAGCGAACGAATGAGATCGGAAACATTAATCTCGATATGATGAACGCAGCACTGCATGATTATTTTACCTGCACCATTGCACGTGTTTCGGAATGGTTATTTGTAGTCAGCGTGACGAAGTAGCTTCCATTCGCGAGTGCGTCACTGGACGAAGGCGCATCAAACCGAGCGACATGTTCTCCGGCAGTTGCAACACCATCCTGCAATGTTGCAATCGTCACACCAAGTGCGTTGCACACTCGAATTGTTACATGTTCTGACTTTGCGAGTGAGTATCGAATCTCCGAGGAGTTATGAAATGGATTCGGGGTAGTCGAAAGAATTGCATCACCCGGTTGAAGCGTCGCGCTTTGATTAACACCAACGATTGGCCGCTCCGTTATAGGGAACCGAAAGAAGCTCAGCGCGCCGATGCTACGATTATTAACGATCCACGGCCCTTCGTACACGGTTGCGGTGCCGTTGTAATTTTGATCGGGGAGATAAGTTAGTGCCGCAGTGGTGTCGGGGCGTGTAAGCGTTAACAGGAGCGTGTCGCCGATAACTGCAAGCGATTGCACGATCCCGGTATCGTTACCCAAATAGAAATAGCTCTTCAAACTTTCCGTAGTTAGGCCTACAAGTGTGTCAGCCTGGAGTGTAAGGTTCGGATGAGGCTGACGAAATAGAACCGCGATCTCGTTATGAGTTGCATTTGTGTAAAACGCTGCGCGAATGTTTGGTGGATCAATATTAATTGTGTCCGTCGCAGCATAAAGATCGCGATCGAGCAAGCGAAAAATATTCTGCGCCATCGCATAATAACCTTCGAGTGCATAGTGGCATCCATCGTGCCCAGGCAGTGCGACGGTCGACATCACATGCACATTCATCAGCGAATCAGACATCGAACGCTCGAGATCACGCAAGGCAGTATGCGGCCCACCGGCACATCCGGGATGAATCTGAAAAAGATAGACCTGCTTGACGGATGGATAATCGATATGCCAATTGTTGAATAGCGTTTTGAAGTTCTGATAGTAGCCTTGTATCGTGTTGGCTTCCCCTTGATGCCAGAGTATGGCGCGAAAGTGATCCTTCATTCCACTACGCGTCGCGCGAAAGAGCATGCGACCATAGATCGAACTTATATCTTGTGGAGCTGCATCGTTACGTGCATTCTGTTCGATCGACGATGCACCTGCTCCACCATTGATCACACAAACCGGAATGCCATGATGATCTTGAATAAGCTGTTGCAGTCGAAGTCCCCAAACGCCCGTCAAATAAGGGCCGGAGAAGACTCCACCGAAACCTGTCGCATT
>JBDTCS010000121.1:0-9299 GCA_039923455.1 Kapaibacterium sp. (SeqCode)
CGCCGATAATCCGAAGTCCATCGTTTGACTTTTTGGATGTACCGTAGGCTTCAAAGGATTCGATCGCAGTCTTGAGTGCATCGAGATTATCAGCAACGAGGTCAAGCGCCATACCCTTTAAGTGCAACGATCCTCCGACTATATTACCATCTTCATCGACATAATCTGCCGGTGGGTTTACCGGAACATGATGCGCCTTTAACCACTGCCAAGCGCTAATCCATTTTGCCGTGTCAGCGATATGAGCGTCCGCGAGACCGGGAAAAGCCGAGAGCATATCATGCTCCGTGATGCGCTGTTTGATAATATCGAGTTGTCGCGAACTCGTTCTGACGGCGCTCGTGATGAGCGCGGTCATCTTGTTGGCCTGAAAATAACTGGAAAGATTCTTCGCAAATCCGGCAAGCTCCGTTGTCATCAGAACGGTTGACTGCTTCAAGATTCCGGTACTATTCGCTTCAGAACCATAGACAGGAATTCCATCGCGATTTGTTATGGTCACGATCGGCTGCTCCAAAATCTCTGCCTTAGCCAAATTTAACGAACCGGTGACCGCAAGACCAGTGAGTGGAGAATTTGCGTCGAGCGGGGAAGCTATCGCAAGTCTTGGAGCTTTCGGTAGGTTGATCTCCATGACCGATTGTTCACCTGCGCGAACCTTGCGTGATTTACCAGGAATCGAGATGATTAATATCGCGCAAATTATTGCAACTAAAGAACTTGCGCCAATATATAAATGGTGCTTCTTTAGCGATAATTTCACATTAGCAGGCGTGATCGACGCCAGCCCGTGCTCCAAAAACTGTGTAATGAACCGAATTTTCAAACCTTAGCTATGTATATATCCTCAAGAAGTAGCACCCGCAAAAACCTGATGCCGAAATGCGGGCCCAGAATCCGAACCTAAGAACAATGCTATCGCACCATTGTTCCAACAAACGTCAGATAGGTTTCTAAGAGAATTCGGGCTTATTCCACTCGCGCCGATTGATCTCCCTTAACGCCCTCATACTTTGTCAGCACAGCGTCTATCGAGCCGACCACGACCTTCGTCGACATCTTGACCGGTATGTGACTCTCATCGTCCGAAAGCCAGATCTTGATCGATCCCTCGTTCTTAAATAATCCGCCTTCGACGACCATCGGCTCAACGACTACACACTTAAACGTACCCGCCTCGACCTCGATCTGTTGGTGACCGAGCACCATCACCGTGAGTGGGTGAGTCTTGTCGCTGTAAAAATTCTGCAACATGATCTTATCGCCTTTATGGAGGCTGGTGAGATCGAGCGTACGAATGTAGTAGAAGGCGCTTACGATGTCATGAACGTATGCTGGCGTCGAGTATTTCTGGCCATCGCTTGTCTCAGCTGTTTTTTCTTCAGGGTCAAAGAATGCGTTAAAATCTCTCGAGTAGGATCCTTCGCGCACGTGCTGCTCAAATCGCCATGGGAAGATTCCATCGACATCAATGTACGTGCTGTACTTATCTCTTACTTTGAATACCCAATCGAAACTTGGGGTGCTGCTCGCTAAGACATTCGTCTCGTAGGTTTTTCTTCCGTTGACATATTTATAATCCGGGATCGACATCACTGCTTGTCCCGCGGTAACAAAACCATACGAAAGATCGAACGTGAGTTTTTCTCCAACGCCGAATGCTTTGTTTGGCAATTGGCGAAGTCCGTCCGGTTTTATAATAGTAGTCGGAGCGGCGACGAAGAACTCCCGAACTGCGCCACTGACATCGGTCAGCGAGAGGAGCCCTGCGGTCCCAGCGAGGACGATTAGTGCAATTGTCAGCGAATGTAGTAACCGACGGTTCATAATTTCCTTCTTTCTATCTCATGTCGCCGGCCAGCATTGCTGACTCAGCTTTCTCTTATTACGGCGGTGCAGGAAGTTGTTTCAATCGGATGCTAACAACTCACTCGCTGCCTTAACGATTTCAGCAACACTCATCTTCTCCATACAAATGCAAGTCTTGCAATCGGGGCAGCTAACTTTGGGTGCCTGGCTCGCTGTTAAGTTTAAAACACGCTTTCCACGAAATCCCCACCGTTCTTTCGATAAAACTCGTAATCGCGGAAAGAGACCGATTGTTGGTGCACCTAAGGCCGCTGCCAAATGACCCGGCCCGGTACTTCCGGCGACCACCAAATCCGCCTTCGCAAGCACTGCTGCAAGTTCGGGTAGCGCTACACCTGTCACAACCTGAACATTTGCTCCTATTGCTTTCATTTCGGCTGAAAGTCTTAAAAGCATTTCATTTTCTGGCGGTGTACCGGTCAACAGTATGGGTAAGTGATACAATTGTGCCAGCTCACCGGAAAGAGCGACGAATTGTTCGGCTGCCCAATTAATCGAGGAGCCACCGGTGCCAATGTGTAAAACTGCGAAACGTTCAGGACGTTCTCCAAATGCGCTGGCTAAAATCTGCTCGGCTTTGTCTCGAAGTTCGTTTGAGATCCGAAGCGTTGGTAGGCGCGTTGGTGGCGTACGGAGACCGATGCCGGGGAGCATACGTATATTATAGTCCGCTTCGTTATAGTTCGCAGTGCTTCGGTGATCACGGATCCAGTGATTAAAGAATACCGAGTACCACCGGAATCCAGTACCAACCCGATTTGTGAGACCGGCAAGATAGGCGGCGATGGCAAGACCGGGCTTGGGGCTGGGGAAGAAGACGAAATTGGCGTGTGTATCTTTGAATGCACGAATTCTTCGCGCGAGACTCCAGTTTGGATCATAGAGAACAACCTCATTGATACCATCAGCGAGCCGAGCGAGTGGTTCGGTGTAACTCGAGGCCATAAAGATCACCTTCGCATTCGGAAGTTGCTCCTTGATTGCGCTTACCATCGGCAACGTCAAAACGACGTCACCAATGCGATCTGTCCGGACGATGAGTATTCTTTTTTCGAGTTTTGGTTGTCTCACTTTGCAAAATTACTTCTAATCCGGTCGGAATATCTTGAGTACGGTTTATTCTCCTCGCTATCTTGATCTGTTTGCCAGCGGCGAACTGGCGATACGCGTAGAAAAACTGATGGTGTTGCTTGCCGATTGCACTGTTTGTCCGCTCGACTGTCATGTGGATCGGCGAGCAGGAGAGATCGCTCGTTGTTACTCCGGACGCAATCCGATTGTGAGTTCGTATTGCCCGCATTTTGGTGAAGAGCCATCGCTTGTGGGGACAAACGGCGTGGGAAACATTTTCTTTGGCAACTGCAACCTGCGTTGTTCCTACTGCCAGAACTTCGAGATTAGTCAGCGTTGGAAAGAGGAAATCAAAAACGAAGTGACTCCGAAGCGGCTTGCGGAAATGATGATCGAGTTGCAAGACGACAAGGGTTGTCATTCGATCGGCTTTGTTTCGCCAACACATTTTGCACCGCAGATGGCCGAGGGGATCTTGCTCGCCTGCACAAAAGGGCTGCACGTACCGATCATTTATAATACGAATGCCTACGACTCCGTTGAAGTATTGCAACTGCTCGAAGGCATCGTAGATATTTATCTACCGGATCTAAAATATTCGGATGATCAGGCCGGTTATGATCTTTCCGGTGTGAAGGAATATGTAAAGTACTCGCGGTTGGCACTGCGAGAAATGTATCGCCAAATGGGACCGACGTTAGAGCTCGGCGATGATGGACTTGTAAAACGCGGACTCATCATTCGGCATCTGGTGCTACCGAACGAACTCGCCGGGACGGAGGAGACGCTACAATTTCTGGCAAGCGATCTTTCCAAGAACGTGACGCTCTCGGTGATGTCGCAGTACTATCCAACCAATAGAATCAACGATACGAATTCAGAGAAATTCGAAAAAATACTTTTGCTCAATCGCCGGATTCGTGCTCGCGAATATGAGAAGGTGCTTGAACTGCTTGAGGAATATGGATTCGAGAATGGTTACGCGCAAGAGTTTGAGAGTCAGGATTATTACAGGCCAGAGTTCGCCGATCGGGCGAATCCGTTTAAGCGATAGACCTCGGTTACTTTCTGATCTCGCCAGTTTCCATACTCCAAAAGAGCAGGTCTAATTCATCAAGCGAAATTCCGACGTTGTTCGCGAACTCGTGCCAAGCGGCCTCGATCTCGAGATAGCGCTTTTTGGTCGGCGCGTTTTTCGGTATCTCGTCAATCACTCCAAGTCGTGTTAGGTGTTTAAAGATGTGTCGATCGAGAATCGCAAGCCCTCGCACTCCGATGTTTCGCAAAAAGTGGGAAGCTTCTTTCATACCAAACCCTCCAACAGTTGCAATCACGTTCTCTCTCATTTCGATAGAGTTGAGTGTGTTCCTATTCAAATGCCTGAGTATCTCAGGAAAGTTCAAGCGCACGTGAAGTAGACGTGCACTCTTCACATTGTGAAACCGAATGTAGTTCTCCGGATCTCTCAGATAGGATGTTGGATCAAAACCTAATTCATAGAAGCCGTCAGCAATTAACTTTCCAATTGTGCGGTCAGCATTCTTCGCGCTTGATTGAGGTGTGAGAATGCAATACGCAAGTTCGTAGAAATAGGCATCAGCCGGCACAAGTGAGAAATCAAGGAGCCGTTGCTGAATAGCGGGCTTGCTCGAGGTGTAAGCCGAGAGCCAAGGTTCCGGAAGATCAATCGTTTTCATCCGAGTTTACCTTGTCGTTAGTGAATAAACCCGCGGCTTGATCTCTACGATGAAACCCTCTTCTTTAAGGCTCTCGAGTACAGCTCGGACAAACTTTCTAAACTCTATCGGATCACCACCAGCAAGCATGCCTATGAGTCTTGGTTCAGCTATACTCTCTGCATCAGCAACACCTTTCAATATACGCCCTCGCCAAATTCGTCTTGGGTGACCAAAGTATTTCCGTTCTTTTGGTTTTGCATTCGTCGGCTCGCCACCAGTCTTGATAAAGTGTTTGCCAGATTTGCATGTTTTGATTAGCGGACAGGCAATGCAACCCGGTTTGCGCTTGGTGCAGATCGTCGCACCAAAATCCATTATTGCTTGATGCCACTCGGCCGATCTGCCAAGAGGCAGAATGTGTGCATCCAAAGCACGGATAGCTTGGATTGGCTCGTTAGCTGCCATGTTGGGCATGCGCTTCCAAATCCGAGAAAGCACACGTTCGATATTAACATCCACAACAGACACATCAGCGTTGAAAGCGAAGGCCAAGACCGCTGACGCTGTGTATTCGCCAACGCCGCGCAAGGCACGAAGTTCTTCGAGTGTGTTCGGAAATGGTTTTCGCCCACGATGAGCGATCGCTTCAGCACTTCGTTGCAGATTGAGTGCACGTCGATTGTAGCCCAGGCCTTGCCAGGCTCGCAGTACCTTCGCGGTTGGTGCTTGCGCAAGTTTGTTCGCTGTCGGAAATAACTTTAAGAATTGCGGTAGTTTGTCCTCGATTTGTTTCGGTGAGGTTTGTTGCAGCATGAATTCTCGAACGAGAATTTGGTAGGGCCTCATACCCGGTTTGCGCCAATCATAGTCGCGACCATTCTTTCGAAACCATGTTAGTAAGATGCGACGCGAATCCAGCAGACGTTTTTTCGTCGCGATCGAAAGTTTTACCATGGGCTCACTCATGCCGGAATTCCTTCGGCAATAAGCTTCGCAAGAATGCGGTCATTGCCTGAGAGATGAATCAGAGTCGGAAGCATCTGAGCATCGAACCATCCGACCTGATTGAATTCAAGGTTTTCTACCTCACCCATAAAATCACGAACGAGGTAATACTTGATTGAGTAGGTGAGACCATTCGAGTAAGTCGCGAGTTCATGAAACCACTCTTCAGAACTTTCGATCGTGATGTTCAGCTCTTCTTGGAGTTCGCGAATCAAGGCTTGCTCACCCGTTTCGCCTGCCTCGACTTTACCACCGGGAAACTCCCAATGCAAGGGATATACTTTTGTCTCTACGCGCTCGCCCATAAGCACGGTGCCATTTCGTAACAAGAGCGCAACGACAACATCGATCGGCATCATCCAAATTGTAATGCTTCAAGTGGTCGAAGCCGCGCTGCGATTCGCGCCGGAATAATGGTTGCCAGAAGTGCGAGCACAAGTGAAATTACTGAGACGATCACATAGTGCTGCCATTCAATCGAGATGGGGACGCTCGACATGAAATAAATTTCGGCACGAAGCTTGAAGAGATGAAAGTGTGATTCGGTCAAGCAAATGCCGAAGCCCAACAGATCACCAAGTATTGTTCCCATTATTCCGATTGCCGCACCCTCAGTCAAGAATATTTGTGCGATGCCACGATTGCTTGCTCCAAGCGATTTGAGAACGCCGACCGAATGTGTCTTTTCGATCACAATCAGCAAGAGCGTGGAGACGACATTAAATGCCGCGACAATTATGATCAATCCAAGTATGATCGGTATCGGTTTCTTTTGCAACTCGATCCATGCGAAGATCGGCTGGTGCACATCGTACACACTCTGCGCGAAGTATGGGTAGTGCAATGTGTGATTGATCTTCGCCGTCACAGATCGAGCACTATCGAGGCTTGTTGTCATCACCTCGTAGCCATTGACTTGTGTAGGACTATAGTTACTAAATGACTGTGCTGCGGCGAGCGTAGTGTAGGCGAGTGTATTGTCGTACTCCGACATTCCGGTTTCGAAAATTCCGACAACTCGAAACTTCCTAACATTTGCGAGAATATCTTCACGGGTTCGCATCTGCTCATGAAATCGCATTGCCGCGACTGACTTTCCAACACCGGTCTTGAGTTCTTGCGCGAGTCCTTTGCTTATGATGATCGGAGGGATGGAATCGGTGGAAGTTACTCCAAAATCTGAGCCCGAAGTAATGCGTCGTCGAGCGATTGGAGTAGTATCTTCAGGAAGCACACCCTTGAGCACAACTCCGGCTAGCCCATGCGGCGATCGAATGATCGCCTGCTGTTCGACATAGGGTGACAGCGTTTTGATCGCGGGGATCTTCGAGAGTAGATATCTGGAAGTACCGGGATAATCAGGAAGTGCACGGTTGCCGTACCCCGAAATCTCAGCATGTGAAGTGAACCCGACGATGTTATCGGTTAGCGTTTTTTCAAAGCCGGAGAGGATAGCAAGTGTTACGATCAGCGCCGCGACTCCGAGACCGACGCCACCAGTCGCTATGGCAACGATCACGGATACAAATCGAAACTCAGATTTCTCCGACTGCGCGGTATCATTCGAAGCTGCTTTCTTCTTAGAAGATAACGCACGCTTAGCCGAGAGATATCGGCGCGCTATAAAGAATGAATAACCTGTCTTACTCAAAATGTACGATACAATTCGGGGCGTAGAATGCTCCTCAGCTTAGAACTTTACAGGTAAAGCACACTATTTGTAAAGCACTTTATTCGGCGTCGATCAAAAAGCGATCGGTGCCGGCAGATTTGGAGCCGGAAAGTTTCGCCGTGTAATAAGATCCTTGAACAACACTCAACGTGCTGGAATATAATTGCGTCGATGTTCCGGCTTGTACGACATAAATAATATGTTGCCCGACAGGCACGCGCTCGTAGCTATGAATTTCCTGATAGGCGATGGGTGTCGCAACATGTGTAAAATCATCTGTGAAGATCGGCTTACCGTTCACGGAATCCAGAACTAAGTTTACCAAAGGAGTGGGTTGTGGATAATCAGGCAGCCCATTAATGCAGCGAACATACCCGTATCCTGAAGGAGGGGCGATCTTAATGCTCGAATCGTCCGACAACACCGCAGTGAGCAGGTTGCTCGAGTCCGGAGCTTGGAATAGAATGACAGAAATAAGTTTTTGTGGTTCGAATGCCGGCAGCGTAAAACTATCGGTTACACTCTTGAGCTTACTAAAAAATGTCGCGTAGAGTGTCAAGGATGTATCACTCCGGATCGGGATGAATAACTTTGACGATTGTGAGGTCGCACTCGTCATTGGTGGTGCGCCGCTGGCTCGACTCGTTTTTAGTACGATCGTCGTTTGATCATTTAGCATCGCGACGAACCGAATAAATTCAGGGCCTTCTTTAATACTAAGCGTGTCGTGCTGAAGCAGCGTATCGCGAACGTGGAGCGTATCATACTTGACTTCCGTCGTCGTTGATTTAGAACATCCAACGCTGAGCAATAGCACACCGAGTGCGAGCACAAATAAGGGCGCAAAGTACCGAGAACACTTCATGGTCCAACTAAAAAAAGATTACGGCAAATAACAGAGCTGCGAAGACTGTAGGCAGCTAAGAAAACGGGAGAGTTGCTTGAGAGGTTCGGCGCATTCGAGAATTTATATTCCAATTTTTCTGCCATATTCGATGACGATTGCGCAATAAAGTTCTATTTTTGCAACAGGCGGAAGCGTAAATATTTATATGGCGAAATCTCTAAGGAAGTCTAAGTTCGAAACGACGTCGCAGATTCAGATTCCGGCAACAGCCCCGATCGGCTTGCCGAAGGACGTGTCCGCTCCCGGCGAGTTTCCGTACACACGCGGCGTGCATCCGGAGATGTACCGGAGCAAACTCTGGACAATGCGACAGTACGCAGGCTTTGGGAGTGCGCAGGAATCCAATGCGCGGTACAAGTATCTCCTTGCCAGTGGCACCACAGGACTTTCGATCGCTTTCGATTTACCGACTCAAATCGGTTACGATTCCGATCACGCGATGGCTGAAGGTGAGGTTGGTCGAGTAGGAGTTGCCATTGACTCATTGCGCGATTTCGATATTTTGTTCGACGGCATCGAAATGAGCAAGATCTCAACCTCGATGACGATCAACGCAACCTCCGCAATACTCCTCGCCCTGTATGTAGCCAAAGCGAAAAAGCAAGGGGCCGATCTTTCGAAGCTTTCAGGCACAATCCAAAACGACATTCTAAAGGAGTACGCCGCTCGTGGTACTTATATATATCCACCGGAGCCCTCGATGCGCATCGTCACCGATATT
This sequence comes from Kapaibacterium sp. (SeqCode), assembly GCA_039923455.1. Lineage (GTDB taxonomy): Bacteria > Bacteroidota > Ignavibacteria > Palsa-1295 > Palsa-1295 > JBDTCS01. The sequence continues at coordinate 8,925 of JBDTCS010000121.1, forward strand.
TTTCAGTGGTGCGCAACAGGCTTGCCGGCTTGGAACACAATCTCGATCAGTGGATATCACATCCGCGAAGCAGGCTCGACGGCAGTAGAGGAGATCGCGTTTACGCTTTCGAATGGTATTGCGTATGTGACCGCAGCACTCGCCGCGGGTCTCGATATCGACTTATTCGCACCTCGGCTTTCGTTTTTCTTTAATGCGCACTCAAACTTTTTCGAAGAGATCGCAAAATTTCGAGCAGCCCGTGCATTGTGGGCAGTGATAATGCGCGATCGATTTCATGCAAAGAAGCCTGAGAGTTGGAAACTGCGGTTCCATTCCCAAACCGCCGGATCTACTCTGGCAGCGCAGCAGATTGATAACAATATTGTTCGCACG
>JBDTCS010000122.1:0-9497 GCA_039923455.1 Kapaibacterium sp. (SeqCode)
CAGAGAGCACTCAAGGGCCATCAAAATGTCCACGAACACTTTAGACCTAAATCGCTTCTGACTCATTTCAGGGTGCGTCCAGACAATGTTCACTCTTTGATGCAACGAGGTCGCATCGTCGAAGAATCTCCGGCCAATGGACGATTTGGATGCGGCTTCCACATCTATGTTCGAACTTCCGCCGAAAACGCGAAGAGCAACCTCAATGTCATCGGTTTCCATATCAAAATGGATAGAGAGCTCTTACTTTCGTAAATAACAATTGGATTGCGGGGAAGGTGTGCGTGACAAGAATAGTTCTACTCTTGCCGTTGTTTAGTCGTCGGGGTCAAGACAACCTCGAAGCTAACGTCCAAGTCGCTCGCTCCTCCTAAAAACAATCAGCTCCCAAATTCTCGATCACCTTGCCATCGAAGATTTAGTCTCTGCGTTCGATCATGAGGTCAGCGCGTATTTCGCCTTCGATGAGGACGATCTTCTTTTTCGCTCGACTACACAGAGTCTTCGCCATCTCTTGTAAACAAGCCTATCTACAACATTGCTCAGATTCAGTCATTTAGAGTGCTTACCGGTATAATTCACCCTGCATCCACATGTACTTCTTGGCAATCTTTGAGTCGTCGTCAATATGCTTGTGCACCAGCGTCTCAACAGCTTCTTTGTATTCTTCGAAGTCATGATAGTGGGCTCCTTTCTCATTAAAGCCAATCTTTATAGTCCTTTCGAGAATCGGGTCTATTTTGAGGTAGTTGATATATCGAATCCGATCACTCTGATCACGAGCTAACATGCCTTGAAAACGAGGGTTCGCCATACTTCCAATTTCATCGGCAAGTGAATCGTCAATCACAATTCTAGGATTAGATCCGGGAACATTCTCAAGTTCATGCGCCCTATTTATCGCGGGTCCGAACAGTAGAACCGTACCCTTGTTGTCATGCTCGTGTAACAAAGGGCCTTTACACACTCCTCCCCTGAGGGTCAGGCCGTAACCGATTGCGTCAATCTGTGCAATTTGAAGACACTCTAAGAGGTGCAGAATCTGTTCCGCGGTTGAGTCACATGAAACCGCAAAGGAATCTGAGAATTGAGAGAGCACTCGTGTATCGCCAAACTGAGCTTTGAGCGCAGCCCTCGATGGAGGTCCGAGGAGTTCGCTGGCCCACTTAACGAACTCAGCTATTTTCCTAACGAACCGCCCATCAGTTGCACTCGCATCCACCATTTTTTCGAAGCCGAGTATGTCAAGGTAGGCGACAACCCGCTCCACATACACTGCATCATGAATCTCAACCTGATCCGCTAAATCCATTTTGTTGGTTATCGATTCTATTATAACGTTCTGATTCGGAGATGCTAACGTTGTGAAGGAATTAGTAATCGCGATTGTTGAAGGATACGTTCGGGATACGGGAGAGTGAGCTCACGACCGGGATTGAACCGGTGACCTCGTCCTTACCAAGGACGTGCTCTACCAACTGAGCTACGTGAGCCGAACGGGTGTTCAGTGGGCAGAGAAGGATTCGAACCTTCGTAGACTATCGTCAACAGATTTACAGTCTGTCCTCGTTGGCCGCTTGAGTATCTGCCCGGAAAATATGAGAAGTCGAACGGTGACAGGTGCAGGCAAGGGGCCTCCAAAGTCACAAACATCATCTGAGCCGGCGAAGGGACTCGAACCCGCGACCTGCTGATTACAAATCAGCTGCTCTACCAACTGAGCTACACCGGCTAAAATTAGAGACAGGAAAGCCGATCGGGATTCTCACCCCAAATTGGCAGGCTCAAAAATGAAATGTGGCCTCCTCTGGTTCCCCCTCACCTCGCTAATTCGCCCGAATTCCGAACTTACGAGAGTTTTGCAGGCAAAGTGCAAGGTTTCCCCTTTCAAAATGTGAAGAAGGAGCCGAACCGGCTCCCTCTTCAAAGATTACTCTCCATCAATGCGGGCCAGTCTATTCGATAACGAACGGGCGTTCGGTGGAGTCGCTGCCGGAGGTTAAGCGTAAGAAATAACTTCCGCTCGGCAGGTTTTTGATATCGATGTTGCTCTTCAGATTCCCGAGTGCATCCGAAGTTCGATGCGCCGTCCGGAGCACTCTTCCAAGATTATCGACGACTTCCAGCGTGTACTTTCCGCTCTTGTAACCACTCAACTCCACCGTCAACTTATCGCGCGAAGGGTTCGGATAGAGCGCAAGTCGGGTCAACTGAATCGCCGATTGTTCTACGCCGGATGTGGAATAGATCGAAAAATCAAACTGGGTGAACAATCCGAAATCGGGATTTGCAGTCCACAGCACCTTTCCAGTTCTATTGCTCTGACGCAAGCGAAGACTCCCGGTGCCTTGTGCTGCATTGTTCCAGAAGCTGATACCATCGCCACCATCATCATGGAAGATTATCGAGTAGCATCCGACCGGAAGTGCGAGCGAATCATAATAGGTTTTGTTCGCATCGAACGTCGAGTTCGAAAAAACTGTCTTGCCACTCATGTCACGGATCTCGTAATAATTTTCCTGTGGGTTTGTGTTCGATTTGAAGTTCACGACGACAGCGCCTTTATAGGCCGGCGGTTGATTGTACACCGAGCTATAATGATTGTCATGATCATACTCATCCGTGCCGCCATTTGGTGCGAGGAGATCGACATGGAAATTTCCGGTCAGATTCCCAGTCCAAAAGGCAAGTGAATCGACAGGCAACGTCACGGAAATAGTATCAAGAAAGTTCAGACTACCCTTCCAATCATACGTTTTGTGCGGACCGCCATCGACATAGTACTCGAACTTAACCGATGTTAGCTTTTGCGAGCCGTTATTTTGCAAGACTACGATCGGCAGATCACACGCCGGATTGATGCGCCCAAATTCGATGCGATCACTCGGACGTTGCAATTCATAGATACCGGCGTTGAGCGCAAAATTAGGAGCGCCATAACTTACGAACTGATTCGATGCATCGTATCGTGAATCGCCCGTCGCACCGACTACACCATAATCAAATTTCACACTATCGCCCGGCTTGACATCGCTTGTGACATCGTACTCCGTCTCGAGTGTCGGTGCACCCGGACACCAACCTGCACGTGTGTAGATCCACGTTCCTCCTTGTGGATAGAGCGGATTATCTGCGCAGGTCTTCACCACTTCCCACTCATATTTTTTTGCACCAACGGTTACATGATGCATACGCGTCAGGAATTCGCCTTCTTGACCGTGACCGGTGATCATCGAACGAATTTTAAAATCGCTTGCTGCGCGATTGATATATACGTTGCGCGGCTCGTAACGATCATCCGAGACTATTGCCTGATAACCCTCTTCCGTCATCGGCCATATCTGTTGAATGTCGATCACGTCATGCGCGGGCTTGCCTTTGATGAAGAGGAATCGGACAGCGAGTTCTTCCTGACCCGCTCCACGCTCTATCGAGAGACGCTTCCAACCATGCAAGATCGGCAAATAATCGGTCGCATCGAACTGATACATTTTTCCATTCTTTCCGAGATCGAGTCCGATTCCATACGGCGTCACGAACGACATGATCTCGAATTTCTGTGGCCACTTCTGATAATAAATTAGTGGTGTAACGCGAACGGTGTCCTCTGCGCTGATCAGTATCGAATCCACTTTCACACCGCGCTCATCACGAATGTAGCTGCGTTGTGCAAGCCACTTGTAGGTCGTGTCAACGTAGCCGATAGAATCATCACGAATGATTCGAGAACGTGTGACGGAGTGTGGTGCATCGAGCAACGTATCAAGCATGAACTGATCGGTCACAGTCGGTGTGACTGTGCCTGCAAATTGCAAGAACTTCACGTTCGGTCGTGTGGTGCGTGTCGAGAAGTTTGTATGAAGATCGCGCCCGGCAACCTTACGCCACACCGGCACGCCGATCACTTTTGCGTTTGCATGAGCAGCGGATGAATCATGTGACACTGCCCCGGTGCCTTCGTTCAATTTATAATACGCAACTAGATTTTGAATATTCGGATCGGTTGGTTTGATGTCATGCTTCATGATCGTCTGGATCGACGTTGAGTCGAGCGCCTTGTTCCAAATCGAAAGCTGACTTACTTGCCCGAAATAATTCAGCGTGGAAGTGAGTGAGCCGCCAAGCATCAGATTTTTTGGAAAGATCAAGCGATGCTTTCCAGTATCACTCATGAAGAGCGAACCGTTCAGATAGATCGCCATTTTGCCTGTCGTAGCATTTTTCGTAAATGCCCAGTGATTCCAGCCTCCTGCAAAATTCGCTTTCACCGTTACCTTATTGATCCGGTCAAAATTTCCACCATCGGCTCCGCAATCCCAATAAATATTATTGTCGCTCCATGGCAAGTGCATATTGATTTGACGATTCCCCGCTGAATCGGTAGCTTCGAGCAGTGCAGAGTTAGCTGGCAGAGTCGCGGAATCTCCATTCGTCCACACCGAGACCGTGATCTCGTTCATGCTCTTACCTAAGTTATCCGTCGGAATGGAGACGCTTTCCGAACCATCGAACTGCATCACGTTCTCGTCAGCCGAAGCGGTCAAGCCGGTTGCGAATCCAACATCCGAACCACTCAGCGTATTATCCAGGCCCGGATAACCATTCGTAAAACTCACTTCCATCACAAGATCCAACGTGTCTGCCCAGTCGATCGGTTGATAGAAATAATAATCTTGCGAACCACTTGGCGCAGGTGTTGTGCTGTAATACACAGTCGTGAACGCAGCATCGTGAATGAGCTTATCATCCAGTGTAAGTATGTTACCGGATCTCGACTTCAAGAATTTGATCTGCATCGCACCGAGCGCACTTCCGGCGTTCAGCACCGTTAGTCCCATACCACGAATGAGTCCGTTCTGCAGACCTGCGGCCTTCAGTTCAGCAGCTTTGAATAGATAGAACGTGCGGGATTTCGGACTCGAAGCTCCGAGCGGCTCAGCAACGCGCAACGTTCCGGTGCCAACTGCGACATGCGTAAAAGCTGGGGGAGTTGCGCCGAAGCTAGCCGATTTCTCATTGCGGCGAGTGTAGGAATAAGTTGGGCGTGTTGTGTAGGGGAAATTAGTCCAAGCCGGATAATTAGAAATTATGGCTGACTGTATCTTCTGCTTGACCGAGTCCGTTCTCAATGAATCGGTAATATACGTTTCGCAATTATAGTCCCATTCACCACAGCCTTTATTGCGATTGTTCTGATCGCTTACGAGTGCGTTATGGCAACGCATGCTGTATTGCATGATGACACGCTCGTAAGTCGTTGCGTCGTTCTCAGGGAAGTGATAGACTCCGGCACGGGATGCGGAATCGAACGTGAGTGTCTGTACAACAACAGTATCACCCGTTTGTGCACGAAGCGCTGTTCCTGTGATAACACTTAGCAGCAACAGTGAAGCGAGTAAGAATCGAATTCTCATTGCAGAGTTAGGAAAAAGATTTTGACACAACAGATGCTTGAACAGGAGTCCAAGAAAAGGGGTTGCAGCCGGGCAAATTTTACGAGAAAGTCTTATAGCCCAGTTTTAATAGCTTGTGCGGAAATCGCTTGAGGCGAGGCGGTGGTGAAACGTCCTTCGCCATGTCTCGGAGAGCTCCTCACAATCGGCAAGTTCCTTCGCCGCTTTCAGATTCCTGAGTTCGCGATAACGGATCGTGTTGACTTGCGTGATCGAAAAGTTTGGATATTTTCTTTCGACGAGCTTTAGCTCCTGTCCTTGCTCAATGAATCCCTCGCGAATCACGCGAAAATACCAACCTGTTTTGTTTGCTATCAGCAGGAGCCGCTCAAGCTCAGCGATGCGCCACCGCCACGATAACTTCCAACAGGGTGATCGAGGCTGCGAGACTTCAACGAGGGCCTCGCCGATCTCATAGCGATCCCCGACACATACATCTTCGTCAGCGAGCTCCGCCGTGGTGAAATTCTCACCAAACGCTCCGACCGGAAAATCTTCGAGTTCGAGTTCTGCTTTCCAAAACGGGTAATAGTCGAACGAGTAGCAGTTGATTGCTTTGTCCGGGCCGCCGTGAAATTCGGGGTCTTCCTGTAGGTCGCCGGTTAGCGCAGCGGTTGCACTTGTCGGTGGAGCGCGAAGCCACAACTTACCGGTGACAGGTTTTTTGAAAATACCACTGCTCCATTCACGATCAAACGGCGGATCACCGGCAGGGATCGTCTGAGGTATTGCAACATTCAACGAGTGCAGTGTTGGCATTTTTCGAGCTCCTCCCTTTCTGTCTAATTCTATTTTCAAACTTCTATTTAGTCACGCTACACCTTGCGAAGACTACATTGCGAGCATTGCCGCAAGATCGAGCAGCGAGGCATCGATCGGCTTTGTCATTTCCCAAGTGTTTTGCATCGGACTGAGCACAAGCTTGCCTCCGATCTCACCTGCCATTACATTTGAGTGTCCATCAAGCAGCGCTTGCACTGCCGCAGCGCCGAGTTTGCTTGCAAGAATTCTGTCACGCGCTGTCGGGGCTCCGCCACGTTGAATGTGACCGAGGATCGTTACACGATAATCGACTCCGTTGCGCTCCTTCACACGTTGTGCGAGCTTGAGGGCTCCACCATCTTCATCGCCTTCGGCAACAACAATAATATTCGAACGCTTCGTGGCTCGTTGACGCTTGAAGAGTTCGAGCAAGACATTCAGATCGGTCTCCGTCTCCGGGAGTGCGATATACTCAGCTCCGCAACTCAGGCCGACATCAAGCGCAATGAATCCGCTGGAACGCCCCATCACTTCGATGTAGAATGTTCGTTCGAGTGCGTCCGCTGTGTCACGAATTTTATCAATGTTATAGATCGCTGTGTTGACAGCGGTGTCATAACCGACCGTGTAGTCGATTCCGAAGAGATCATTGTCAATCGTACCGGGCACACCAACGCACGGAAATCCGTGCTCATGATTAAAATAGGTACCGCCCTCGAATGTTCCGTTTCCGCCAATAAGTACGAGTGCATCAAGCCCGATCCGGCGCATTTGAGTCGCAGCTTTCGCGCGACCATCGATGGTTCGGAATTCTTCGCAACGGGCTGTTTTTAGTATGGTGCCGCCACGCTGAATAATGTTGGAAACGCTAAAGGCTCGCAGTTCAACAAAATCTCCATTAACGAGCCCAGTGTAGCCGTGGCGAACGCCTACAACTCGTAAACCCTTGCCGAGCGCGACACGGGTCACGGCACGAATCGCTGCATTCATTCCAGGTGCATCTCCACCGCTCGTCAAAACCCCAATCGACTTTATTTCCCGCACTGTTGAGAACCCTTCCGATAATTTGTAGTTAATTTATGGACGCGCTTCATTTGACACAGCTTTTTGACTTACCTATTCTGCTCAATCTTTTGTGAGCAATGCAAACACGGTGAAGTCCAGCGCCGTTCGCAGTGGAAGGTTTTCGATTAGAGGCTCCAATTCGGGCCTCCGGGAGTTGCAGTGCTCGCAGATAGTATATTTGCAGTGGGTCTTGTCAGCGTATTATTCACTTTCGATAGTTTTTTATTACAGCCGAGCTATGTCGAGCACAGCCACAGAGTTTGAAGCATTTGATATGATGCTCACCGATGAGCAGATCGCGATCCGTCAGGCAGTCCGCGAATTCGCAGCGCGCGAATTGCTTCCGCACGTTATGGAGTGGGACGAGTCACAAGCTTTCCCAATGGAGGCAATGCAGAAATTCGGCGCGCTCGGATTCCTTGGCACGTTAATGCCTACAGAACTTGGCGGTGCGGGACTTGGTGCGATGGAAAACTCGATCGTGATTGAGGAAATAGCACGCGTCGATCCCTCCTTCGCACTCTCTGTCGCAGCACACAACGGACTTTGCTCGAGTCACATTTTCAAGTTCTCATCCGACGTACTGAAGAACAAATATATTCCATCGCTTGCAAGTGGTGCAGTACTTGGCGCTTGGGGTTTGACCGAACCGGGTGCTGGCTCGGACGCCGGTGGCACACGGACTTTCGCGGTGCGCGATGGTGACGATTGGATCCTGAACGGTTCAAAGAATTTTATCACGCACGGCACCGTCGGCAAAACTGCTGTTATCATGGCTGTCACCGACCGCGATAGCAAGGCTCGCGGCATCAGCGCCTTTGTGCTCGATAAGTCGATGCCAGGATTTTATGCGACTAAGAAAGAGAACAAAGTTGGAATGCGTTGCAGCGATACGTCAAGCCTCGTGATGGAAAATGTTCGTGTACCGCGCGAGAATTTGATCGGCAATGAAGGCGAAGGATTTATACAAGCATTGCAGATATTGGATGGCGGACGTATTTCGATCGCGGCGCTTTCGGTGGGCTGCGCACAAGGTGCCTTCGAAGCTGCGGTAAAATATGTCCAACAACGCGAGCAATTTGGCAAACCACTTGCGGCACAACAGGCTACGCAATTCAAACTCGCGCAGATGGCTATGAAGATCGATGCCGCACGATTGCTCACGATGAAGGCGGCAACATTGCGCGATGCAGGCGAGCCGTTCGGCAAAGAAGCTTCGATCGCAAAACTTTTTGCAAGTGAAGCGGCAGTTAGTATTTCCGAAGAGGCGGTTCAGTTGCACGGAGGTTACGGATACATCAAGGAATATCCCGTCGAAAAATTTTGGCGCGATTCCAAACTGCTTACTATTGGTGAAGGTACGAGTGAAGTGCAACGAATGGTGATTGCCAGACATATCATTCGGGAAGCAACTTCATGAACACTGTTGTGTGAGTGCTCTTCCGACTTAATCACATGAAACGTATACACATTATTGTTAGCGGCGAGGTTCAGAATGTCGGGTATCGCTGGCACGCGAAGCAAGAAGCTGAAGCACTCGGACTCACGGGGCACGCATGCAATCTTGATTCCGGGACTGTTGAGATCGAAGTGCAAGGTGAGGAGAGTGCCGTTGAGACGTTCGTGAAAGTTATCGAGATCGGCCCCAGACTCGCGAAAGTCGATCGCGTTACGGAACGCCAGATCGAAATTAATACCACCGAGATCGGATTCGAAGTACTATGAGCCGGGTTGCAGCTGACTGCTATATCACTTCATCAGATTAGTCCTTTTGCATGGCGTATACGGATTCGCGAACGATCTTTAATGCATTAGCGGAAGAGTACGATGCGTACCGTCCGCACTATCCTGCTGCGACGATAAGCTTTCTCGTAACGCTTGGTGATCTGGATCGCACGAGCACCGTCGCGGATATCGGCACAGGTACCGGACATCTCGCTATCGCTCTCGCACCATATATTCGCTTGCTCTATGCTGTCGATACGGCGAATCAGATGCTTGAGCAACTTCGACGCAATTCCACAGCGCTTGGATTATCGAATATTCACACGATCGAAGCTCCCGGCGAGCATACAGGTCTTCGCGAATCGAGTCTTGATCTCGTCGTGCTCTCGCAAGTATTTCATTGGATGGATCGGCCGGTCGCGGTGCAGGAGATGCATCGGATTCTAAAGCCGGGTCAACCAATGATCGTGATGTGGAACAGAATCGTAAACG